>DATNFQ010000220.1:0-20009 GCA_035606295.1 Patescibacteria group bacterium | reverse complement strand
CGAACCACCGGTGGTCGGGTCCGGCCCGTTCCAGATCGTGGATTGGCAGCGCGGCAGCTCCGCGCGATTCGCCCAGAACCCGTTCTACTGGGGAGGACGTCCGTACGTCGGCGAGGTCGACTTCCGTTTCTACCCTGACCCGGCCTCCCTGGCCGCGGCGCTCGAGCGTGGCGAGATCGACTATGCGCGTGGGGTGGCGCCAGCCGACGTAGACGGCCTCGAAGCGTCGCCGGACGTCGACGTCGTCCAGGGCGCCGCATCCGGCTTCACCCACCTGGCCTTCAACACCTACGCGCAGCCGATCGATGGTGGTGGCGCATCGACACCGGCCGTACGCGATCCGCGTTTCCGCGCGGCGCTCGACTACGCGATCGACCGTGACGCGGTCATCGCCGCGGCCGTCGACGGGCACGCGACGCCCGCGACCACGCTCGTCCCGCCGGCGAGCGCGCCATTCCATACCGAACCTGCGGACCCGCGAACCTTCGACGTCACCGAGGCAGAGAAGCGCCTGACCGCTGCTGGGTATGTCGACTCGGACGCGGACGGGACGCGCGAGGATCTCGACGGCCGTCCGATCGACCTGCGGCTCTATTACCCGACCTCGGACCCGCGGTACCTCGCGGCCGCCCTCGCGATCGCCGACCAGTGGAAGAAGGTCGGCATCGGCGTCACGCCGAAAGGCCTCGAGCCGGACACGCTCGAGGAGCAGCTATACACCCCCGAGGCCGGCGGCACGGCCGACTACGACGCCGTGCTCTGGAGCTGGGCGGGGTCACCGGATCCCGACTTCCTGCTCTCGCTCCTGACGACCAGTCAGATCGGGAAGCTCAGCGACAGTAGCTATTCGGACCCGGCGTACGACCGGCTGTTCGACGCGGAACGACGGGCTCCGACCGTCGAGCAGCGCCAGGCGCTCGTCCGTCAGATGCTGGAGATGGCTTACAAGGACGCGCCGTATCTCATCCTGTTCTACGACGATCAGCTCGATGCGCATCGGACCGATCGGTTCGGGGGATGGCCGGATGGGTCGGGTGGGGCGACGCCGCTCTTCACGAACGGCGTCGCGGGCTACCTCGGCCTCGGGGCCGCGCCGGCTCAGGAACCACGTGCGACGGCGAGCGCTGCCGCGCCGACGGCCGTGGCGACCGCTTCTCAGGCAGTCACTGCCCCGCCGACGACCGCGCCGGCGGGACTCGCGATCGGTGACATGACCTTCATCCTGGTCGGTTCGCTGTTCGCCGTCGTCGCGCTGATCCTGGTTCTGATCGGAGCGCGGGTACGGTCCCGAAACGGGCGAGCGAGCTAGGCTTCGACCTCCTCGACATCCTCTTCGTCGAGGACCCTGAACAGTGCCCAGCCGCCGATCGCGCCGATGGTCGGAGCGACGAGGTAGATCCACAGGCCTGTGAGGTCGCCGCCGACCAGGGCCGATCCGATCGACCGGGCCGGATTCACCGACGCGCCCGACAGGGATGCGGCGGCGAAGTGGATCCCCACGAGCGTCAGCGGGATGGCGAGCGGCGCCAGACCCGGTGCCCGTTTGGTCGAGACGAGGATCACGAGGATGAAGCCGGCGGTGAGGACGATCTCGAGGATCAGGGCTCCGACGTCCGTGATGCCCCCACCCGGTTTGGTGATGCCGGCTGCGACCGCAGCCTGGCCCGCGACGACGTACACCACGGCTGCCGCAGCGATCGCGCCGATGACCTGCGCGAGGATGTAGCCGATCGCGTCCGTCGTGTCGGTCCGCTTGTCGAGCACGGCCGCGACCGTCACCGCCGGGTTGAAATGCCCGCCGGAGATGTGCCCGACCGCAAAGATCGCGGCGAGCAGACCGAGAGGGAAGGCGAACGGGACGACGACCAGCGTCGAGACGCCGGCGGCCGCGGCCGCGGGCACGGACGAGTACCCGATCGTCAGGAAGAGGAACGTGCCGACCAACTCGGCGAGGTATTTGCGGGTGTCCATCATGCCTCCCTGGATAGCCCCCTCGCCCTCGCCTTCGCCGGGCGACACGATGCTAACGGCTCGGTCCAGCCCCGGAGGTGTCACGCCCGTACCATCCGCTGGTGCCCGAACCCCTGCCGCTCGGACGCAACCACGACTTCCGCGTCCTGCTCACGTCCCAGGGCGTCTCCGCGCTCGGTGATGCCGTCAGCTTCACCGCCCTCCCCCTGCTCGTCCTGGCGCTGACGGGATCGGGTCTGTGGATGGGTGTCGTCGGGGCGTTGTCGACGCTGCCCGATCTCTTCTTCGGGATGATCGCCGGTGCGCTCGCCGACCGGAGCGACCGCAAGCGGATGATGTTCCTGGCCGATCTCGGCCGAGCGATCCTGACGGCGCTCATCCCGATCTCGGTCGTGCTCGGCGGCCCGACCCTCGCCGTGATCCTCCTCGTGACGGCGCCGATGAGCATCCTCCGCTCGTTCTTCCTGGCCGGCTACACGGCGTCCGTGCCGATCCTCGTCGGACGGCCCCAACTAGCGCGTGCCAACTCGATCTTCGAGGCGGTCTACTCGTTCGGCTACATCATCGGGCCCGCCATCGCCGGGCTCCTTGCGGCGACGATCGGTGCCGGCCTCACGCTCGCCATCGATGCGGCCTCGTTCGCGATCTCGAGCTTCGTGCTGGCGCTGATCCGGCGGGACCTGCGGGCACCCGCCGAGCGCTCGGAGGCCAGCCTCATCGCTGACATCCGGGAAGGGATCGTCTTCATCGTGCACCATCCCGTGCTGCGCCCGATGATCCTGTTCTGGGGTCTGGTCTCGATCACCCTCGCCCCACTGGTCGCGGCGTTGACGGTCCACGTCACGCGGGACATGGCGCAGAACGCGACGATCCTGGGGCTCGTGCTGACGGCCTACGGGATCGGGACCGTGCTGGGCGCATTGCTCACCGCCCGAACGTCTCGTCGCACGGTCGCCCCGTTCCTGCTGGGTGGCACGCTCACGACCGGCATCCTCCTCACGGTCGTCTCGCGCACGGATCAGATACCGGTCCTGCTCGGCGCGGCCCTGATCGCCGGCGCCGCACAGAGCGTCGTGCTCGTCACCTACCTGACGGCGCGCACCAATCTCAGCCCGGACCAGCTGCTCGGTCGCGTCGGCAGCACCGCGCGGACGATCTCGCTCGGCCTTCAGCCGATCGGCATGCTCGTCGGCGGGGCACTCATCGACCTCACGGATGGATCGACGACCCTCGCGGCGATGGGTCTCGTCCTCGTCGTGCTGACCCTCGGCTTCGCCCCGATCGGTGCACTCCGCCGCGCGACGACGTTGCCGAGCACGACCTCCGCGATCTAGGCGGCGAGATCGAGGGCGTCGGATGCATCGGGCGCGACCTCGACCGTGACGCCGCAACCATCACAGCTGACGGTCTCGAGCGCACCGTCGACCTGCGCATGGCCGGTGCAGAACGGGCAATCGATGCTGATCATCTCGTCGACTCCTTGGCTCCATCGCTCGGTTCGATGGGCGGAGTCTCAAGCTCCGGATCGACAGCTAGCGTGTCACGCCAACGGCGCCATACCGGAAACAGCCCGGCAGATGGTCGTCGACGAGACCGACGCTCTGCATGAAGGCATAGACGATCGTCGACCCGACGAAGCGGAACCCGCGGCGCTTGAGGTCCTTCGACAGCGCATCCGAGACCGGCGTGCTTGCTGGGATGTCGTCGCCTGTCGAACCGGCCGGCAAGCGTAGCGGTGGCCCAGGCACGATCGACGTCAGATACGCGTCGAACGAGCCGAACTCGCGAGCCAGCTCAAGCGAGCCGATCGCGTTGCCGATCGTCGCATCGATCTTGGCGCGGTTCCGCACGATGCCTGCGTCGGCCATCAGGCGCGCGCGATCCTCATCGTCGAACCGGGCGACGACGGCGGGATCGAACCCGCGGAACCCGGCGCGGAATGCGTCGCGCTTGTTGAGGATCGTCGACCACGACAGGCCAGCCTGGAAGGACTCGAGCGCCAATCGCTCGAACAGCTCCGTGTCGTCGTGGACCGGCACGCCCCACTCGGTGTCGTGGTACTCGACCATCCGCGGATCCGGGCTGGCGTCCCTGGACAGCGACCACCAGCAGCGGGTGAGTCCGTCGGTCATCGCCGAAGGCTACGCTACCGACCATATGGCGCTCCACTGCTACCTCGGCCACGGCGCGTCCGGCACGTCCGCGAGCATGAAGCCGTTCGTGGACGGTCTCCGGCGCCGCGGCATCGAGGCGACCGCGATCGATCTGCCGAAACGCAAGGCCGAGGAGGCGCTGCCCGCGTTTCACAAGGTCGTTCCCGACCAGACGACGACGGTCGTCGGCGGTCATTCCTTCGGCGGTCGCGTCGCGAGCCTCGCTGCAGCCGAGCCGTCATCGCCGTACGCGGCCCTGATCCTGTTCTCGTTCCCGCTCCATCCACCCGGCTCGCCCGACCGGACCGCGGCGCGTACCGCGCATTTCCCGGAGATCCGCTGCCCCGCGTTGTTCCTTTCCGGCGAGTCGGACCCGTTCGCGAAGATCGACCTTCTCCGCGAGGCTGTGGGTCGTCTGGGTGGCCCCGTCGAGCTCCACACCTACCCGAAGCTCGGTCACGGACTGCTGCCGGTCCTGGACGACGCGCTCGATCGGGTCGCCGCGTTCCTCGCGACGATCATCGCCTGAGGGCCGCGCTCGCCTTAGCGCGTCGCCATCACCTCGATCTCGACCGAGTAGTCCGCGGCGAGGGCCGTCACGCCGACCGTCGCGCGCGTCGGCGCGTCCTGCGGGAAGAACTCGCGGTACACCTTGTTCATCGCGCCGAAATCGCCGAAGTCCCGCAGGTAGACCGTGCACTTGACGACGTCTGCGTAGGAAAGCCCGACGGCGTCCAGCAAACGACCGACGTTCTCGAGCATCGCGCGCGTCTCGGCCTCGATGCCGCCCGGGACGACGCCGTGCGAGCCCGGGGCATCGCCGACCTGGCCGGCGAGGAAGACGAAGCCGTTCGCTTCGACGACCTGCGAGAACGGATACGGCCCAGCCTCGATGCCGGGCAGATCCGGGACGTGCTTGGGCATCGAGGATCCTCCGTGCGGGTGGTGTCGGTGTCGGAGGCGAAGTCTGGAGGCTTGACGGCCGCACGTCGCCAGTGCGCGCACGACGAGCCACGGGGTAGGGTTCCCTCCATGGCCGTCATCGAGACGCGCGGACTGACGAAGCAGTACGGGCGTCAGCTCGCGCCGGCGCTGGCGGACCTCGACCTGACGGTCGAGCCCGGCGAGATCTTCGGTTTCCTCGGCCCGAACGGTGCCGGAAAATCGACGACGATCCGGCTGCTCCTCGGCTTCTTGCATCCGAGCGCCGGGGTGGCCCATGTGCTGGGCCATGACATCGATCGCGGATCCGTCGAGATCCGGCGGAGGACCGGCTACCTGCCGGGTGGCATCGCGTTCTGGGACGGACTCACCGGCGAGCGGCTGCTCGACGAGCTGGCAGCCATGTCCGGGCGGGCACCGACGCGTCGGGCGGAGCTCCTGGATCGCCTCGAGCTCGCCGATGCGCTCCATCGACCCGTTCGCGACTACTCGCGAGGGATGCGCCAGAAGCTCGGCATCATCCAGGCGCTCCAGCACGACCCCGAATTGGCCATCCTGGACGAGCCGTCCGAAGGTCTCGACCCGCTGATGCAACGCGCGTTCTACGAGATCCTCGAGGAACTGCGCGCGGCCGGTCGCACGATCTTCTTCTCGTCGCACGTGCTATCCGAGGTGGAGCGGATCTGCGATCGCGTGGCTATCGTCCGGAGTGGCCGGCTCGTGGCGCTCGAGGACGTCGCCGCGCTCCTGGCCCGTCGGAGGCGGAACGTCGAACTGCGCTTCGACGGGGACGCACCGATGCTCGACTTCGTCCCCGGTGTGAGCGATATCCACGTCAACGGCGACCGGCTGACCTGCGGGCTCGAGGGGGACGTGGCGCCGTTCCTGGCCGCGATCGCCTTCGCGAAGATCCACGACCTCACCATCGAACCCGCGAGCCTGGAAGACGCGTTCCTCGAGTTCTACGCGGACGACGTGGTCACGCCGGTCGCTCGATGAATCGCGCGTACCTCGTGCATGTCCTGCGCGCGAACTGGTTCCGCTTGCTGCTGGTCGCGATCGGGTTGGCGATCTGGGGCGCGATCCTGCCGATCGTGTACGACGCGTTCGGCCAGCAGTTCCGCAGCATCATGGACAGCGGGATCATCCCGCCGCAGTTCGCCCAGTTCGGCGGTGGCGACATCTTCTCGCTGACCGGATCCGTCGCGCTCGGGTTCATCCACCCGTTCGCGGTCGCCTTGAACATGGTGTTCGCGGTCGGTTTCGCCGGAGCCGCCATCGCCGGCGAGCGCCAGCGCGGCACGCTCGAGGTGCTGCTCGCGCGGCCGATCTCGCGCCGCGTCCTGTACCTCACCGCCGCCTTCGCGACGGCCCTGTTCGTGTGTCTCACCGTGGCCGCGCAGACCCTCGGGACGTTCGGCGGTGCTGGGGCGACGGGTCGGCTGGACGAGCTCGGGGCGGGGAACCTGCCGCTCCTGTGGTTCAACGCCGTGTTGCTCTACGGTGCGTTCGCGGCTGTCGCGCTCGCGGCCTCGATCTCGTTCGACCGCCTCACACCGGCGCTCGGCGTGGCGCTCGCGTTCGTCCTCGTGTCGTATTTCTTCGAAGCGGTGGGCTCGCTGTGGCCGGACGCCGCGTTCCTCCAGGATTACTCGTTGTTCCACTACCTCGACGCGCAACGGGCGCTCACGGGGCTGCCCGACGTTCGTGACTTCGCGATCCTCGGCGCTGTCATCATCATCGGGGTCGCCTACGCGCTCGCGATGTTCCCGCGACGGGACCTGGCCGCGCCGGCCTAGGTTCGCGCTAGAGCCGACGCTCGGCCGCCTCGACCGCGCGCTCGCACCACCAGGTGAGGTCATCCGCTGCGGAGACACCGGATGGCAGCACGAGGCCGGCTGCGGCATCGATGCCCTTGCGCCAGCCGCGCAACAGCAACCCGACGATCGCGGTGAGGTCACGCTGGGCCTCCCAGTCGCCGACCAGCCCATCGAAATCGCGCCCGTGGCCCTCGCTGCCCCAGCGGCCGCTGTCCCACGCGAGTGCCTCGCGGTAGCCCTCGACGATCTGGTCGGGAACCAGCGGAAGCGAGGCGCTGTTCGACACCAGGAACCAGCCGAGTTCCACGGCGACCGGCGCGACCAGCGTCATCTGCCAGTCGATGTACGAGACGCGCTCCTCCGGCAGCAAGGCGACGTTCGCAAGCTTGAGGTCACCGTGGAGCCCGAGTCCCGGCAGCCTGCCGAGCGCATCCACGAGCGGCGTCGGGTCGGCGTCGAGTCGCGCGACAAGGTCGCGCGCGGCGTCCGGCGCGCGTCCGTCGTACAGCGCCCAGCCCTCGAGGAAGCGGTCGCCGACCGGGTTGCCGTCGGCGGCATAGCGGGCGGCCGATGTCGGGGCGAGCAGGGTCAGCCGCTCGGCCAGCGGACACCACGGTGGCGCCTCATCGCCGTGTCGGTCGAGCGCCCCATCGAGGACGCGGGTCCACGGCACCGCATGGAGTCGAGCCATCGCCCGGACGACGCGGGCAAGCGTCGCGCGGTCGATCGCCGGGTCGTGACCCGGTCGCTCCCAGGCGATCAGCTCGTTGGAGAGATCCGGCATCAGGATGGCCACGCCGTCGCCGTCGGCGGCCGCGCCGAGGTACGGCACCATCGAGCCGGGCATCCACGCGAGGGCGCCCTGGGGCAACGCGGCGAGCCAGCCCTCGCGGAGCTGGTCGTCGCGGGTCGCTTGCGCGATCCAGTCGATCGCCAGCGATGTCCGCTTCAGGACGTATCTGCGGCCATCGCTGTCGGCGATGGACGTGAACGTCGCGCCGGACCAGCCGTCAGTGGGGAACTCGTGCTCGGGCAGCAGATCGAGACCGAACTCATGCAGGAGGTCCAGCAAGGACCGGTCCTGCCAGCTGCCGTTCATCCGGCGACCGCGGTCAACAGGGTGCTGGGACGTCGTCGCCGCCGTCCGGCCCATCGTCCAGGTACACGACATGCGAGTCCGGGCAGTTCCGCGTCAGCACGACGACCAGCGGCTCGTTTGCACTCGCGTTCTCCTCGACGTGGATCTCGCCCGCAGGGATATAGATGAAGTCGCCGGCGGACGCCGACATGGCGTGCTCGAGACCGGTCGCGCCCCAGGTGTAATTCGCGCGCCCCGACACGATGTAGATCGATGTCTCGCAATCGCCATGGTGGTGGATCCGCGTCTTGTCCCCGGGCGCGGTCGAGACGATCGACGAATAGAGCCGCTCCGATCCGACGGTCGGCCGCGAGATCGCGATCGAGCGCTCCATGCCGGCGTGCTGGCCGACGGTCGTGACACGGTCCGATGGGGAGATCCGGGTCGCCATCCGCCGATGATAGGTCGCTACCATCGGCCCCGATGGCGTCCCCGCCGCGCTTCCCGCTCTTCGACGGCCCCTCGCCACTGCAGCCGCTCCCGCGCTTCTGCGAGTCGCTGCACGGCCGCGCCGAGGTCTGGATCAAACGCGAGGATCTGCTGCCACTGGCGTTCGGTGGGAACAAGCTCCGGAACCTCGAGTTCCTCGTGGGCGAGGCGCTTGCCGAGGGGGCCGACACGCTCATCACGAGCGGTCGGCGTTGGTCGAACCACGCTCGTCTGACCGCTGCGGCCGGCGCCCGTGCGGGCCTCGCTGTCCATCTCGTCCTATCCGGGCCGCCGCTCGATCCGCCTGGGCCGGGCGTCCGTCTTGCGCAGGCGTTCGGCGCGACCGTCCACCAGCTCGCGACGGCCGACCGGGCCGAGCGCGAGTCGACCGTCGCCGAGATCGTCGACGACGTCGCGACCCGCGGCGGGCGACCATATGTGATCGGTGTCGGCGGGACCGGGGCGGTCGGCGCCTACGGCCAGCTGCTGGCCGCGCGGGAGGTCATCGCGCAGGCCGACGAGACGGCGCTTGGGATCGACCGCATCGTCCTGGCCACAGCGACGGGTGGGACCCAGGCCGGGCTCCTGGCCGGCCTCCGGCCCGCGACGCGGGTGACCGGCATCGTCGTCGCCAGGACCGCGGACGACCTGCGCCCGGTGATCGCGCGGACCGCCAGCGAGCTCGGCGCGGTCGTCGACGCCGCTGACATCGACCTCGACCAGGGGTTCATCGGTGCTGGCTACGGACGACCGACCGAGGCGGCGCAGGAGGCCGCCGACCTGCTCGCTCGGACCGAGGCGATCCTCGTCGACCCGATCTACACCGCCAAGGCGCTCGCGGGCCTCGTCGCCGGCGTGCGCTCAGGTGCGTGGGACGGCGAGCGGATCGTGTTCTGGCATGCCGGTGGGCTGCCCGGCCTGTTCGAGCCGCTCGACCCCTAGCCGACGGCCGACCGCCAGGCGTCGCGGATCTTCATCCGGCCGCCGGTCTGGAGGACCGCTCCGGCGTAGACCCGCGCGCCGATCGTGAACAGCACCCAGATCGCCGCCACCGTGATGACGATCGAGATGACGATCTCGACCGGCGAGATCGCGTCGAATGCCGCCCGCAGCGGCACGACGAACGGGGCGGATGCCGGGATGAATGTCGCGATGCGCGCCACGATCCCGGACGGATCGTTGATGACGGCGAAGATCGCCACGAAGTAGCTGACCATCGCGATCATCGTCACGGGCGTGGACGCGTTCGACGCCTCCTCGAGCCGCGATGCCAGCGCGCCGAGGAAGCCCAGCGCCGTCGAATACAGCGCGTACCCGAGGACGAACCAGATCGTGAGCATCAGGATCGCGCCGGGTGTCGTCTCGGGCAGGGTGAAGCGGCGCGTGAGGGTGGCCGCAGCCATCGCCGCGACGACGAAGACGAGCAGCTGGACGAGACCGAGGATGCCGATGCCGAGGACCTTGCCCATCAGCAGGTCACGCGGCCGGACGGTCGAGAGGACGACCTCGACGACCCGACTCTGCTTCTCCTCGATCACACCGGTCAGCACCGTGAAGCCGAAGCTGAAGATGCCGATCAGGATCAGCACGGCGCCGATGTTCGCGAACAGGAAGCGGGCCTGATCAGCCTCGGTCTGCGGGTCGAGCGACTGGACGGTCGGGACTTGCTGGGCAGCGGTGAGCGCGGCCTGATCGACGTTCGCATCCGTCAGGACCTGCTGGACCCTGAGGGAGACGACGGCGCCCGATGCGATCTGGGTGATCGCCTGGTCGGGCTCCTTGGCGAAATGGAGCGTCCCAGCGGAGGAGAGGTCCGCGGGGACGGCGAGGACGGCATCGACATGACCTTCACCGAGGGCTGCCTGGGCCGCGTCCGCGCCGTCGTAGGGGACGACGCTGATCTTCTGGTCCACCCGGCCGGCCGTCGCGGTCAGGGCCGTATCGAGATCCGGCGGAGCCGGCTGGACCACGCCGATCGTCTTGGTGTCCTTGTCGCCGAACAGGAGCGTCGGAACGACGAACGACCCGATGACCAGGAGCGTCGTGAACGCCACGGAGAAGAGGAAGCCGCGGCTTCGACCGCGCTCGAGGATCTCGCGCTTGGCGACGAGCCACACGCTCCGCCAGCGGCTCATGAGGGCACCTCCGCGGCCGGCTCGGCGCCGTCGCCGTCCGAAGAGGGCGTGACGGCCTCCATGAACAGCTCCGACAGCTTGGGCGGCTGGTAGGCGAATGTCCGGACCTCGCCCGCGGCACGCGCACGCTGCAGCAGGGCGTCGAGATCGACGGTATCGCTGACCAGCAGCTTGACCCGGTCCCGGTCGTGCTCGAGCACGGTCAACGAAGCGTCGCCGTCGAGCCATGTCCCATCCGACCCGACGACCTCGACCTCGAGGTGGCGTCGCCCCGAGCGAGACTTGAGCTCCTCGATGGCGCCGGCCGCGACGACGCGACCGCGGGCGATGATCACGACGTCCTCGCAGACATCCTCGACCAGGTCGAGCTGGTGGCTCGAGAAGACGACCCCGACGCCACTCCGCGCTCGGTCCTGGAGCACCTCGGTCATCGTCGCGATCCCGAGCGGATCGAGGCCGGAGAACGGCTCGTCGAGCACGAGCAGCTCCGGCTCATGCGCCAGCGCGACCGTCAGCTGGACACGCTGCTGGTTGCCGTGCGACAGCTCTTCGAGCTTCGACTTGGCACGATCGGCGAGACCCATGCGATCCAGCCAGCGGCGCCCGGCGTCATCCGCAGCACGCGCCGTGAGGCCATGCTGCTGGGCGAAGTACGACACCTGTTCGAGGACACGCATCCGCGGATACAGGCCGCGTTGCTCCGGCATGTAGCCGAACCGCAGCCGCGTCTCTCGATCGACCGGGCCGCCCTTCCAGCGGACCTGGCCTCGGTCGGCCTCGACGAGACCGAAGATGCAGCGCATCGTCGTGGTCTTGCCCGCTCCATTCGGCCCGAGGAAGCCGACGATCCGGCCGGGTCGGGCGGTGAAGGTCGCCCCGTCGAGCGCCACGACCGATCCGTAGCGTTTGGCGAGGTCATCGATCTCGAGCATCTGTTCCCCGTTGTGGTCACCTCAACGGTACCCGACGAACGGTGGAACGCTTCGCCATCGGCTACGCGTTACACATAAGAACGACCCCGGGCTGTAACCCGGGGTCGCGGCACGATCGCGGAGACGTAGGACTACTGGACGGTCAGTGTCCCGGTCATGTTCGGATGGACCTCGCACCAGAACCCGTACGTCCCGGCGGGAAGCGCATCCACGTTGTAGGTGACCTTGGTCTGGGTGACGATCTCACCCTTGAAGACCTGGGCGCCGGACGCGTCCTTGATCGCGATGTTGTGCGGCGCGGCGTCCTGATTGTCGAATGTGATCGCGGTCGCGGTAGCGGCCGGGATGGTCAGCGACGTCGGCTGGTACGCGATGTCCTTGGCCACGACGGTCGTGCCGCCGGCGGCCGGGGAGGATGTGTCGCCGCTGGCCGCAGCGGTCGGGGCGGGCGTGTTGCTCGACCCTCCGGAGGAGCAGGCCACGGTCATGGCGGCGAGTCCGGCAAGGGCCAGGCCCTGGAGCACTCGTTTCATCGATGGATCTCCTTGACGCGGGGAACGAGCCGCGCCTGACGACGCGGCTCGTTCGATGGGTCGTTGTGTGGGCGCGCTAACCCTAGCGCGGAACCGTTACCGGATGGTTACGCCCCGGAGGCCGCGGTGCCGCGGGCCTTGGCGACGAAGTTGCTGAAGTTGGCGAGCTCGGCCTTGACCACGTTGACGGGATTGCCGTCGTGGCGGGCGAAGTCGATGACCAGAAGCGCGATCAGCGTGACCTCGATGCCCTTGGCGATATAGGCCAGCTGGAAGTAGGGGCCCTGGAGCGCCCAGGCGATGATCGTCGTCGCGGCATAGCCCATCAGGCCGAGGCGGATGAACCAGCGGAAGCGGACGGCCAGCGCGAGCGGCACAGCCATCGCGGCGGCGGCGGTGAAGTATCCGAGCGCGTTGAGGGTGAAGAGCAGCCCACCCAGCTTCAGGTGGATGTAGCCGGTGGCAAGAGCCAGACCGACGATCGCGGCGCGGATAACGACGTCGGAAATGCGGAGCGGCGTTCGAGCGGCGAACATCTCAGCGGGACCTCGTCTGTGTGGTGATTGCCGGATCAGTCCGGTCGGTGACGGGAGGCATCGTCGATGCCGGCACCCTGCACCAGCGCCCGGCAAGCGACGCCGAAGCGACCGGACGCTCGCCCCCGGTTCGAAGCCGCCCTACGACGACCCGCTCCTCGGCCGTATGACGTAGGCGCCATCGCCGAACGGCGATGCTCGCCGTTCGAAACCCGGGCGTATCCTCAACCCCCGATGACCACCACCCGATCCCGTCGCTCGCGCACGCCCGCTTCGCCGGACCCCGATACGCCGGTCGAGCCGGCGCCGCCTGCCGCTGTAAACGCGGCCACCGCGACTTCCCTAGCTCCTGCGGGACCCGCCGCAACGACGAACGGGACCACGACACGCAGACCTCGCCGCCGAAAGAAGGATCCCGATGGCGGCGACGGTGCGCTCCACGCCTTGTTGACCGCCGCCGTCGAAGAGACCGCGCGCCTCCTCCACGCGGACGGCGCGATGGTCTACCTCATGGACCCGGCCACCGGGAACCTGCGCTTCGCGCACGATGCCGGCATCAAGCGCGCACGCACGCGTGACTGGATCCGCGGGCTCGAGCTCGCGCCCGGCGTAGGGATGTTCGGCCTTGCGGTCGCGAAACGGACGACCGTCATGACCTCGGACTACGTGAACGACGCGCAGTTCCGGCATTCGCCCGGCGCCGATCGCGTCGTCGAGGACCTGGGCATCACCTCGATGGTCGTCTCCCCGCTGCTGGCGGGTGACGAGGTGTTCGGAGGACTCGGCGCGTTCTCGAGGCACAGGGATGCCTTCGATCCAGCCCAGATCGCGCTCGTCCGCGCGCTTGCCGAGCATGCCGCGAGCGCGATGGCGAACGCTCGCCTCATCGAGGAGCTCGATCGCTCCCGCCAGGAGCTCGATCGGTCGCGGAGCGACCTCGCCCGCCGTGCCGACGCCGAGCAGGCGCTACGCGAGATCGCCGCGCGGATCACGGCGCTGCGCGACCCGGCCGAGATCCTGCAGGAGGTCGTCGAGCTCGCGAGTCGGCTGGTCGGCGGACAGGGTGCGATCCTCGACCTGCTCGATCCCGAGTCCGGCAACCTGCGCTGGGCCTACGACGACGGGTTGAGCCGGCATTTCACCGACGAAGAGCGCGCCATGCTCTGGATCTCGGTGGGGGAGGGCGCCACGGGCGTCGCTGTCGCCGAGGACCGGGTCGTCGTCGCCGGCGACGACTTGGCATCGTTGTTCCCGCCGGGACCGGAGAACTCGAACTTCTACGAGCGCACCGGTTTCCGCTCGATGATCGCAGCGCCGATCACCGGCGAGCGCGGCCCGCTCGGCGTCATCGAGGTGTATTCCGTTCGGCCCGACGCGTTCAGCGGTGACGACGTCGCGCTGATCCGCGCCCTGTCGAGCCAGGCCGCCATCGCCATCACCAATGCCCGGCTGATCACAGAGCTGGCCGAATCGCGCGAGGCCTTCGAGCGCACCGCCGAGGCCGAACGGACGCTGCGGGAGATCGCCGCTTCCGTGAACGCGTTGCGCGATCAGGACGAGCTCCTCCAGGCGATCGTCGATGCTGCGACGCGCCTCCTTCGATCGAGCGGCGCGATGATCGATCTGTTCGACCCGGGCGACAGCTCGTTCGGCGGCTACCGCCACACCGACACCCGGCTGACGTATGACGCCGCGTTCCTGGACGAGGTCGATGTCGAGCAGGACGCCGGTGTCTCCGGGCTGACGCTCACGACCGGCAAGGTCGAATGGAGCGGGGACTACATGAACGATCCGCGCTTCCGGCACACGCCGGAACGCGACAGGTTCGTGACCGAGACCGGTATCAAGTCGGTCATCGCGGCTCCGCTGCTCCGGCGTGGCCAGGTCATCGGCTCCGTGACGGTCTACGCCGAGCGACAGGACGCCTACGACGATCAGGACGCGGCGGTCCTCGCGGGTCTGGCCGACCAGGCCGCGGTGGCGATCGCGAACGTCAACCTCATCCGTGAGCTCGAGGCATCGCGTGAGGAGACGTCCCGCCGGGCCGACGCCGAACGCACCCTCCGCGAGATCGCCGTCCGCGTGTCATCGATCCTCGATCCGACCGAGGTCCTCGACCGGATCGTGGTCGAGGCCGCCCGCCTGCTCGAGTCGGATGGCTCGCGGATCGATCTCTGGGACGACGAGACGGAGTCGCTCCTGTGGGCGTATTCGGCCGGCGACGCGATGCGCGATGTGCCCGATTGGGGACGAACGGGCGGGATCAAGCCTGGCCACGCCGTCGCGGGGCTGGCGTTCCAGGAACAGCGGGCGTACATGACCGCCGACTACCTCGCCGACTCACGGTTCGTGACGACACCCGGGATCGAGCGGTTCATCACGACCGCCGGGATCCGGGCGGTCATCGCGGTGCCGCTGACCGGCGAGGACAAGCGGCCACTGGGCGTTCTGTCGGTCGTCTCGCGGGAGCCGGGCACGTACTCCGAGAGCGACGTCGAGACCCTGTCCGCACTCGCGACCCACGCCTCGATCGCGATCGTCAACGCGAACCTGATGGAGGCGCTCGCGCGATCCCAGGCCGACGTCGAGCGGCGCGCAGACGCCGAACGGACGCTCCGTCAGATCGCCGCGCGCGTCACGGCCCTGCACGAGCCGGACGAGGTCCTGCAGGCGATCGTCGACGAGGCGCGCCGGCTCCTGCGCGCGGACGGTGCCGTCATCGACCAATACGACGACGATCGCGACACGCTCGTGTGGGCGTACGACGCGGGCCTTCCGGCATCGCAGCGCGAGGCGCTCAAGCTCAACAGCCTTCGCGTCGGTCAGGGAGTCGCCGGCAAGGCGGTCGGCGAGGGGCGTGTCATCTATGTCGAGGACTACCGGACCGCGGAATTCGATCATGACGTCCTGACCGACTCGCTCGCCGAGCTCGCCAACGTCCGCGGCCTGATCGCTGCGCCGATCATCGGCGAGGCGGGTCCGCTCGGGGCGATCGAGGTGATGAGCCACGAGCCGAGCGCCTTCGACGAGATCGATATCGCCGTGCTCGGCGGTCTCGCCGAGCAGGCCGCCATCGCGATCACCAACGCACGCCTGATCGACGAACTCGAGCGATCGAAGCGCGCGCTTGCCCGCCGAGCGGAGACCGAGCGGTCGCTGCGCGATATCACGGCGCGCATCGCCGCGCTGACCGACCCGGACGAGCTGTTCGAGCGGGTCGTGGAGGAGGCCCGTCGGCTGCTCGACACCGACGGCGCCCACCTGACGCGCATGGCACCGGACGGCGAGTACCTGATCCCGGTCGTGGTCGCCGGTGGGGCCGACGAGGCGACGCGTGCATGGCTCCTGGGGATGCGGTTCCCGCTTGGTGGCGGCATCAACGGACTCGCTGCGCAGGACGGTGTCCCCGTCTGGACGTCGGACTACATGTCCGACCAGCGCATCCCGCACGAAGCCGACGACGATTCCGCAGCGACGCGTATGGAACTCGTCGGCATGGCCGCAGCGCCACTCCGCGCACCGGGCGGCGAGGTCATCGGGACGCTGGCGGTATCGACCTCATCGCCGCGGACCTTCGCGGCCGCCGATCTCGACCTGCTGCAGGGCCTGGCCGACCAGGCCGCGATCGCCCTTACCAACTCGAACCTGCTCGTCCGGCTGACCCGCGAGGAGGCGCGCTTCCGCGGTCTGGTCCAGACGACGCCGGACGTGATCTGGCGCGCCGACACCGACGGCATCTTCACGTTCATGGCCGACGCTGCCGAGGCACTCTTCGGCTGGCCGATCGACCGGATCATCGGCCAGCATTTCTCCTTCCTGACCCATCCCGATTCGATGCCGCTCGCCCGGGACCGGTACGGCGCGGTCGGGCGTGATCCCGACCTGGTCGACCGGGTGCCCCTCACGCTCGTCCGCCGCGATGGAACGACCTTCGCGGCCGAAGTGACCAACGCCGGCGTATTCGAGGATGGCGTGTGGGTCGGTGCTCAGGGCACGGTCCGCGACGTCTCCGAGCGAGCCCGCCTCGAACGCGAGCTGCGCGAATCCGAGGAGCGCTATCGCTTCCTCGTCCAGAACGCGCCGGACGTGATCTGGTCGATCGACGGCGAGGCGAACCTGACGTTCCTCTCGGACGCGATCGAGCGCTTGACCGGCTTGCATCCGGACGAGCTGCTCGGCCGTCACTTCGGCGCGTTGGTCCACGAGACCTCGCGCGACGTCGCCGAGAGCGACTGGACCGCGCAGATGGAGCAGGGTTCACAGGAGGTACGCGGCCGGCTGAACCTGCGGCACCGCGACGGATCCGCCGTCGCTGCCGAGTTCATCGCCATCGCCACGCTCGACGAGAACGGCAAGTTCGCCGGCGCGAACGGTTCGGTGCGTGACATGCGCGAGCGCGACCGCCTCGAGCGCGACCTCCGCGCATCAGAGGACCGCTACCGGACGCTCGCCTCGTCGTCGCCGGACATGGTCTTCGCGACCGACGCGGACGGCCGGTACACCTTCCTCTCGGACCGGGCCCGGACGATGCTCGGTTGGGATCTGGACGAAAGCCTGGGCCGGCCGTTCTTCGAGAAGGTGGCGCCCGGGTGGGAAGAGGCCGCCGCGGGCAGCTATCAGGCGGTGCTCGATGAGCCGACCACCGTCCATTCGGTGCGCATGGACTTCCTTGACGGGGACGACACGCCTCGCCCGCTCGAGATCAACGTGCTGGCCAAGGTCGAGGACGGTGTCGTCGTCGGCATCAACGGCGTCGCGCGCGACATCTCGGAGCGTCTCCGCCTGGAACGCGAGCTGAGCCAGTCCGAGGAGCGCTTCCGGTTCCTCGTCCAGAAGTCTCCGGACGTCGTCTTCTCGACCGATGCCGAGGGCAAGTTCACGTTCACCTCCGAGGCGATCGAGCGGATGACCGGCTATCGCGCCGAGGAGATCCTCGGCCAGCATTTCTCGATCCTGGTCGACCCAGACAGCATGCCGGTGGCCGGCGATCGGTGGGCGGACCTCGTTGCGGATCCCGCGCGGGAACAGCAGGCGGCGCTCACCCTCGTGGGCACGGACGGCCGCCGAGTGCCGGTCGATGTCCGATCGATCGGCGTCGTCGACCTTGACGGGAACTTCGCCGGGATCCAGGGCGCGACCCGCGATGTCAGCGACCAGATCCGGCTCGAGAACGAGCTCCGCCGCCACGCCGGTGAGCTCGCCGCGGGCGAGGAGCGCGCACACCTCGCGCGCGAGCTGCACGACTCGGTGACCCAGGCGCTCTTCTCGATGACACTCGTCTCCCGGTCGGTCGAGATGCTGCTCGAGAAGGATCCGGCCGGCGCCCGCGACCAGCTCGCCCAGTTGCGCGAGTTGCAGCGCGAGGCACTTGCCGAGATGCGCGCGCTGATCTTCGAGCTACGACCCGGCAACCTCGAGCAGGACGGGCTCGTGCGCGCGCTCAAGACGCACGCCAGCGCGCTCCAGGGCCGACTCGGGCTGCCGATCCTCGTCGAGACCGACCTCACGGACCGGCTGCCCCTCGCGGCGGAGGAGGTGCTGTACCGGATCGCCCAGGAGGCGCTCCATAACGTCGTGAAGCACGCGGCCGCGCGTCGGGTCCGGGTCGACGTCCGGCGCGACGGGTCCATCGTCCGGCTGCGGGTCGAGGACGACGGCAAGGGCTTCGATCCAGAGCGCGTGCCGGACGGCCACCTCGGCCTCGCCGGGATGCGCGCCCGCGCCGAACGCGTCGGCGCCGAGTTCTCGTGCACCAGCACCGTCGGGCAGGGAACCACGGTCGAGGTCCAGATGGGCCCGGATGCATTGGCTGCGCTCGAGGTGGCCGCCGGCATGCGGACCGGCGCCGGACCAGAGGTGCCATCGATCCGCGACGGATGACGTAGACCGACTGGGTCATCCGACACAGTCGGGTTCCCGGCGAGTGTCCCTTTTCGCTGCCGAACGCTCGCCCCACTATGGGGACATGTCTCAGTCCGGCCCCCGCGTTGACGGCCCGCTCCGAGTCCTGGTCGTCGATGCGGATGATCGGATCCGGGAAAGCCTCACCGGTCTTCTCTCGATCAGCGGCCAGTGCATGGTCGTCGCGAGCGCCGGTCAGGTCGGTGAAGCGCTCGAGCTCGCGATCGCCCACCGCCCCGATGTCGTCATCGTCGACCCGCGCCTGCCCGAGGTCGATGGCGGGATCGCCTTCATCTCGCGTCTTCGTGCCCAGCTTCCGGGCGTCCGGATCCTGGCGATGAGCTGGTCGGATTCCCTCGAGTCCGCAGCCCTCGCGAGTGGCGCCGATGGATTCGTGCGCAAGACCTTCCGACCCACGGAGTTGACGGCCGCGATCGTCGCCGCCGGCCAGGGCATCAAGCCCGCCGCCTAGCCTGAGCGGCGAGGCGGTCCTTTGTTAGACTCCGTGTCGCCTGCCGCCCGTCCCGTGCCTTCCACCCCGACCGACGCCGTCACCGCGTCAGGAGCCGACGTGTCCGATCCCGAGCCCGCGCCGATCCGCGTCCTCATCGTGGACGACCACTCGGTCGTGCGCATGGGGCTGAAGATGTTCTTCGATCACCAGCCCGACATCGAGGTCGTCGGCGAGGCTGCCGATGGCTCCGAGGGCGTCGCCATGGCCCGCCGCCTGGAGCCTGACGTCGTCCTGATGGACCTGCTCATGCCGAACATGGACGGCGTGACCGCTATCGGCCGGATCAAGGCCGAGCGCCCCGAGACCGAGATCGTGACGATGACCTCCTTCATCGAGGAGGAGAAGGTCACGTCAGCGCTCGAAGCCGGCGCATCGGGCTACGTGCTCAAGGACGCGGAGGCCGAAGAGGTCGCCGCCGCGGTCCGAGCCGCGTATGCAGGCGAAGTGCATCTCGACCCGGCCGTCGCACGACTGCTCGCACAGCGGATGCGTGCCAAGAAGTCGCCCGATGAGGAGCTCGCCGAGCCCCTGACCGATCGCGAGAAGGACGTGCTCCGCTTGCTCGGGCAGGGGATGAGCAACAAGGAGATCGGCACCGAGCTGTTCATCACGGAGCGAACCGCCCGGACCTACGTGTCCAACATCCTCGGCAAGCTCGGGCTGGCGTCACGGACGCAGGCCGCGCTGTACGCGGTCGAGCACAAGCTGGTCGACGGCCCGAAGGGGTAGTTGGCGCGGCGCCGTCCGGGCGCCCGCGGCCCGATCTCCGCCAAACGCTCACGACACGAGCGTTCGTCGCCGGCCACAACGGCGCGCGTGCACGAGACGTCGTCCTGTATTCACCTGCTCGTCTGATGTGGCTTCTGGCACTGATCCCATGACGAGTGCTCGCCTGGTGAGCAACTGACCGAACTTCTCGTCAACGGCTCGTCCCGACGGCCAAGGACGAGGTTTGCCATGGAGGCGGGACGCCGCGCCGGCACGCGCGACCTCCCATCCGTCGTC
>DATNFQ010000219.1:0-3299 GCA_035606295.1 Patescibacteria group bacterium | reverse complement strand
CGTCGTCCTTGACGAGGAACTCGATCGTCATGACGGCATCCTTCGTGCCTGCCGGAGCGGCGCCGAACGACGCCATCGGGATGGATGCTCCGGACGCCGGCCCGAGGCGGTGGAAGGTCTGGCCTTCCCTCAACACGGAGCCCAGGTCGGTCAGCCCGGTCATCGCACGGGTGAACGCGTCGTCGAGACCGCCGTTGGGGCCGGAGCTCGAGGGCGGCGTTGCGAACCAGGCCTCGCCCCGACGCGTGAATGTCTTTCCGTCGACCTTGATCGTCTCGGTGGTCTGCGGCTCACCGGCAGGCATGAACGAGATGACCTGGTGTGAATCGGCTCCGGCGACCTGCAAGGTCCCCGCGACAGGGACGGAACTCGAGCCACCGAACGTGACTGCCCCGACGATCGTCGCCTCGAACGACCGCGTCCCCGCCATCTTCGATCGGAAGGCCTCGACCACATCGACTCGCGGCGAAGGCTGCGCGGACCGTCGGGCCGACGGGGTCACCGACGCGGCCGATGGCGGGGCGGCGCTCGCGGCCGGTGACGGCATGACGTCCGAAAGGCTGGGCCTGGTGTTATCGGACGGCGCGGGGCCAGAGGCACATGCCGCGACGACGAGCGCTGACGTTAGAAGTGACAGGGCGGTTCGCGAACCGCGCCATCGCGGTCGAGTACGCATCGGAGGCGCTCCTTCTGCGATCTCGTCGCGGCACCTGGCCGCGCGAGTCCCCCCAGAGACGCGCTCCGCTGTCGGGTATTACGTCGGCGGCCGTCCGATCCAAAGCGAGTCGGCCGAGTCGCGCAGCTGGTCTAGCACGGCGGGCGACGCCGTCGGAAGCCAGCTCATCTCTCGCACCAGGAGCCCAGGTTCGAAATCGGTGATGTCGAGCTTGAGCCGTTCGCCGGGCTGCGCGGTCCGCGGCGTGCCGTCGTGGGTCTCCCACACCCGGTACTCGCCGCCGTCACATGCGGCGAGATCGAGGTCGCTCGGGATGGTCAATCCGAGCTCCTGGACGAGGAACGTGTTCCACGGGACCGCCTTCGGCGGGGTCGTGACGATCGGAGCGAAGGGTGGTGGCGTGTAGGCGGCAGATACCTTCGAATCGGTCGTGGTGGGCCACCATGCGTTGAGCGCCGCGGTCAATCCATCCTGATCACGCATGAGCGGCGGGGCGGCCGTCCCGAGCGTGGACGTCTGCCAATGGCACGGATCGAGGTAGACGGTCGCGATCGTCGGCCATGCCAGCCGCGCCGCGGGTGACGACCCGGGGCCGCTCGCGATCCAGCCGTCGTGGCCGATCCAGCCTGATTGACCGAGGAGCGCCGCGACATACCGACCGGGCACGACCTGGACGGTGCCATCGAGTCCGTACGTGTAGAGCGGCACACGCTGCTCGTATCCGACGTGGTCGAGCGGTGAGCCCTCCACGAGCGACGGCCACGGAGGCTCCTTGCTGGGTGGCGGTGTCACCGATGTCTGGGGGATCTCGGCGATGGCCGCGTACTGTTCGAGTCGGACCGACGCGACGATCCGTTCCAGCTGGGCGATCACTGCAGGCGGAGTGGTCGAGTAGACCTCGGTATACGCGACCAGGCGCGTCGACCCGACCTGCGAGATCCAGATCTCGTCGTGCTCGCCGGGCGCGAGGGAATGGATCTCGGGGAGACCCCAGATGTGGTAGGCGTCGTCGGGGCTCGTACAGGCAGTGAAGTCGGCCGGGGCGGTCATGCTCACGTGCATCGCCGCATACCCGCCGAGGTCGGTCGCGACCGGGCCCGCGGCCGTGACACCGCTGGTCCGAGCAAGGCCCGTGGCGAGATCTTCGACGGTCGCCCCCACCTGCTCGATCGATCGGTCGGCCCAGTGGCACGGATCCGGATAGATCGCGTCGACCAGCGTGAACGTGAGGGCAGCGCCCGCCTCGCCACCGCCGGAGAGGTCGAACGCAGCGACGTCGGTGCCGAGGTCGCCTCCCTCCCATCCGTCGGGAAGGTCGAGGCTGATCCTGACCGGGAATGGAGCGTCGATCACATAGCGACCGGCGTCGAGCGGTCCGAGGTCGAATGGTCGTGGGACCGGCGCAAGGCGTACCGCTCCGGTCGCCACCGCGAGCGAAGCGGCGATGAGCACCAGCGTCATCACGGCCACGAGGAGCCGGATCCACGTCGACCGGCGCGATGAGACCGCCTCGACCGGACCGGCGCGGCGTCGCTGCGGCGTCGTCGGGACATCGGCCAGGACCGCATCGAGCACGCGGTCCGGCAGGTGGGTGACACCTTCCTCGAGCCAGGCTCGAACGACGCGGGTGGTGTCGAGCTCGGCCGTCATCCGACCCCCTCCGTGGCCGGTCGCGCGTCGGCTTCGAGGGCAGCGCGCAGACCCTGCATCGCGTAATGGAGCCTCGACCGGACCGTCCCGGGCGGGATGCCGAGCGTCTCGGCGACCTCGTCGATGGGCATGTCGAGGTAGTGATGGAGCACGACGACCGCGCGATGGTCGATCGAGAGGCGGCGGAAACCGCGCTCCAGCTGGTCGCGGTCGACGATCACGCCGGACGAATCGGACGCCGCGCCGGCTGATGGGAGAACACGCAGGGTCGGTGTCCAGTGGCGCGTCCGCCGGCCTTCCGCATAGCAGGCGCGAAGGAGGAGTCGATAGCTCCAGGCGTCGAACTTCTCCGGGTCGCGCAGCTGTGGCAGGTCACGCCAGATCGACAACAAGGCCTGCTGTGTCGCGTCCTCCGCGAGGTCGACGTCACGCAGGATCCGTTGCGCGACGGCATGCAGCCGGTCACCGATGGCGACCGCCAACGAGGCGAACGCTTCCTCGTCGCCGTGCTGCGCGCGCGTCACTAGTCCTGCATCCATGCCCCGTCCGTGCGGCCGCGACGGACGTCGCGATCGGCCGTTCAGTACCTACGGGTGCGTCGAAGCCCGATTCGACTCGATATTCGTCGCCGGGCGTCCAAAACACGGGCGAGGCGGCGTCGGCGAACCTCAGTGCCGGACGGCGCTCCGGTCGACGCTGGCGGCCCACGTCGCGATCTCGGCGCGTCGGGAGGCCCCGAGCTTGGCGAGGATGTGTTCGACGTGCGAGCTCGCGGTCTTCGGGGCGATGCCGAGTTCCTCGGCGATCTCGGCGTTCGTGAGCCCCTCGGAGATCAGTCGGGCGACATCGAACTCACGCGCGGTGAGCGGGCGCCAGGGCTCGTCGACCGCGATGCGCCCGCGCGCCTGGCGCACGAGCTCATCAGCACGGGCCAGGAGGCTCGGGCTTTGGAGCTGCTCCGCCGCTTCGCGGA
>DATNFQ010000218.1:0-2198 GCA_035606295.1 Patescibacteria group bacterium | reverse complement strand
GCGGATGGCTTCGCCCGTATCTATGGCCCGGATCTCGCCGTCGCGCAACACGTCGGCGGCGACATCGATCTCGCGACCGATACCGAGCGCTCGAGCGACGTTCATCACGCGCCCGAGGGGCAGGATGCCCAGTGCGGTCTCCGTTCCGAGCAGATCTTCGGCGACGAGATGGACGGTGCCGTCGCCCCCGGCGGCGACGACGACCTCGACGCCGTCGGCGACCGCCTGACGGACGATCGCCCGAGCCTCGTCCTCATCGGCGGGCTCGTGGATCTCCGCCGTGATGCCATGACGTTCGAGAATCACGCTCAGATCAGCGACGCTGCCGCCCTGTCGGAGGGCCGTCGGCAGGCCGGCGGATGGGTTCCAGATGACGACCATCCGCCGACCCTGCACGTCGGTCGGGGCGATCGCGCCGAGCGACGCAGTCACGGCTGTTCGCTCGTCCCGCGCGCTTTCCATGTCCGATAGAGCCGGGTGAGCCCGATGAGATAGCTGAGGCCGAGGAGATAGGACGCCGAAACGTCCGAGAACCAGTGATGACCCTGGTAGACGCGACTCGGACCGACGAGGGCCACGAGCGCGACGAGCGGAGCCGTCACGATCCCGCGCAACCAGGTCGGTCGGAGCAGCGTGTGTGCGAGATAGGCGGCGAACCCGTACACGCCGACATACGTGATCGTGTGGCCGCTCGGGAAGCTCGAACCGCCGAGGGGCGCGGCGATGACGCGCACGTCGACGCCGGCCACGGGCCGGGGACGGCGCATCAGGTCTTTGACGAACGTCGCCACGAGGGCCGTGCCCCACGCCCCGATCATCGCGACAGCCTCGAGCGGGAGCCACGCGACGACGAGGAGCGTGACGATCGCGCCTGGGATGACGCGACTCTGCGGCGGGAAACCGGGCCAGGAGATCGCCTCCATCAAGCCGCCCAGCCACGGAAGCTTCCAGCGTTGGATCTTGACCGTGACCGCCAGGTCGATCGCGTCACTGCGACGGGCGCGGACCAGGCCGAAGATCGCCAGGAAACCGAGGAACCCGATCCGCTCGACGAGGTCGGCAGCGCGGCCGCGACGGACCGCCGTGTGCGGCGCGACGGTGACAGCGGCGGTCGGGAGCGGGACCTGGGGGCGGGCGTTCACCCGCGGAGCATGTCAACGCCATGCGCCGACGGGCGTCGCCGCATGCTGGAGGCGGGCCTGCAGTCCCGTTACAAGGACGCCGACCGGGGGCGCTGGCTTCACATTCCGCGCGAAGCCGATGAAGGGTGCATCGCCGCGGAGTCGCGGTGTACCCTCCCCTCTCCAAACGCCACAGATGCGGACCGCGAAGGTCACGGAAGAGGGATCACACATGGCCCGAATCGTTCGAGGGGCGCTCGTCCAGGCGACCTGGACCGGCGACAAGGAATCGATGATCCAGAAGCACGAGGAGCGGGCACACCAGGCGGCCAAGGACGGTGCCCAGGTGATCCTGTTCCAGGAGCTCTTCTACGGGCCGTACTTCTGCCAGGTCCAGGACGCCCAGTACTACAGCTATACCGAGCTGATCCCGGACGGCCCGACGACCAAGCGCATGCAGGACCTCGCCAAGCAGACCGGCATGGTCATCGTCGCGCCGATGTACGAGGAGGACTCGCAGGCCTCCGGCATCTACTACAACACCGCAGCAGTGATCGACGCCGACGGCACCTACCTCGGCAAGTACCGCAAGACGCACATCCCCCACGTCAAGGGCTTCTGGGAGAAGTTCTACTTCCGGCCTGGGAACCTGGGGTATCCGGTGTTCGAGACGGCCGTGGGCAGGGTCGGCGTCTACATCTGCTACGACCGCCACTTTCCTGAGGGCGCTCGCGCCCTCGGGCTGAATGGCGCCGAGATGGTGTTCATCCCTTCAGCCACCTCGCGTGGCTTGTCCGAATACCTCTGGCGCATCGAGCAGCCGAGCCACGCGGTCGCGAACGGCTACTACGTCGGGACGATCAATCGGGTCGGCATCGAGGCGGAGTTCGGTGACGACGACTTCTACGGGCAGAGCTATTTCGTCGACCCGCGCGGGCAGTTCGTCGGCGACGTCGGCGATGCGCACGACGAGGAGCTGATCGTCCGCGATCTTGACCTCGACAAGATCGCCGAGGTCCGCAACACGTGGCAGTTCTACCGCGATCGACGGCCGGACGCGTACGACGACTTGACACG
>DATNFQ010000217.1:0-2698 GCA_035606295.1 Patescibacteria group bacterium | reverse complement strand
CGGCCAGACGGAGTACGAAGCCGGTCTCGGCGCGGGCCAGCGGTTCAAGGACGCGGGTGTCAAGAACGCCGTGTGCTTCAACCAGGAAGTCGGCAACCAGGCGCTGACGCTGCGCTGCAACGGCTTCTTCATGGGCCTCACGGGCAAGGAAGACGGCAAGGTCCTGCAGGGCAGCATCTCTGACCCGGCCGGCATGCAGGCGACGATCGCGTCGGCCATCCAGACCGACCCGACGATCGACGGCATCCTGACCCTCGGCCCGTCGGTCGCCAAGCCGGCGCTCGACGCCGTCACGGCATCCGGCAAGCAGATCCACCTCGCGACCTTCGACCTCAGCGCTGACGTGCTGACGGCCATCAAGGACGGGAAGATGGACTTCGCTATCGATCAGCAGCAGTTCCTCCAGGGCTACCTGCCGATCGTGATCCTCACGAACTACGCCGAGACGAAGAACCTCCCGACCGGTAACGGCGAGGGGCTCATCATGACCGGCCCCGGTTTCGTGACCCAGAAGGACGCGGCCGATGTCATCGCGCTCGCGGCCAAGGGTCTCCGCTAACCCGTAGCTCACGCCGGCATCGCCGGCGTACTGGGGGGGTCGGCGCCCGCCGGCCCCTCACCACCCCTCGGAGGAGACGGATGGCGAGCACAACGACCGCGGCCCCGACGGCACCCGGTTCCGGCCGACTCCGGCAGATCTCGCTCACGCAGCGCGTCCTTGCCCGCCCCGCGGCCGGCGCGCTGATCATCGTCATCTTCGTCTGGGTCGTCTTCCTCGTGCTCTCCCTGGCACGGGGCAACACCGCGTTCCTCAGCCTGGCCGGCACACTCAACTATCTCGACGTGGCCGCCCAGATCGGCGTCATCGCGACGTCCGTCGCGCTGCTCATGATCGCGGGCGAGTTCGATCTCTCGATCGGGTCGATGGTCGGGTTCGCCGGGATCATGATGGCGATCGGCGTGACGATCTGGGGCCTGCCCGTCTGGCTCTCGATCATCCTGGCGATGATCCTCACCACATTCCTCGGCGTGATCAATGGGTTCATCGTGGTCCGCACGGGCCTGCCGTCGTTCATCGTCACGCTGGCGACGCTGTTCATCATCCGGGGCTTCTCGTCGGTGCTGACGTCGACCGTCAGTCCGATCACCTACATCCCGATCGACCCGACCCTGCTCAAGACCGATCCGCTCGCCCAGATCTTCGGCTTCAGCGCCACGATCACGAATGCGGACGGCAGCACGACGAGCGTCCAGGTCTCGATCCTGTTCTGGATCGTCATCGCCATCGTCGGCGTCTATCTGCTGGGGCGAACGCGCTTCGGTAACTGGATCGCGGGCGTCGGCGGCTCCTCCGCGGCAGCCCGCAACCTCGGCGTCCCCGTCGCGCGGGTCAAGATCGCGTTGTTCGCGTTGACGGCGCTATCCGCGGCGATCCTTGCCGCGATCCAGACCACCCGGTTCACCTCCGCGGACATCCTGCGCGGCACCGGGTACGAGCTCGACGCGATCACCACCGCCGTCATCGGCGGATCGCTGTTGACCGGCGGCTATGGATCCGTGGCCGGCACGGCGCTCGGGGCGCTCGCACTCGGGATGGCCCGCCAGGGCATCGTGTTCGCCGATATCAACGCCGACTGGTACAAGATCGCGATCGGCACGCTGCTGCTCGTCGCGGTCGTGCTGAACGGCTGGATCCGGCGCCGGTTCGCCGGGCTGAGCTAGGAGGGCCGACCCGTGGATGCCACACCCATGACCGACGCCCTCATGGACAAGAAGCCGTCCGCGACGGCTGGCGACGCGCCGCCACTGCTCGAGGCACGCGACGTCTCGAAGTATTTCGGGGCGGTCGTCGCGCTCGAGGGGGTCTCGCTTACTGTGCGGCCGGGTCGCGTGACCTGCCTACTCGGCGACAACGGCGCCGGCAAGTCGACGCTGATCAAGACGCTGTCCGGCGTCCATCGCCCGGATGAGGGCACGCTCGCCGTCGACGGGCAGCCCGTCGAGTTCAATTCGCCGCGCGACGCGCTCGACGCCGGCATCGCGACCGTCTACCAGGACCTGTCGGTGATGCCGCTGATGAGCATCACCCGCAACTTCTTCCTCGGCAACGAACCGACCGTCGGGGCGGGCCCGTTCAAGCGGTTCGACCTCAAGAAGTCGGCCGGGATCGCCAGGGAGGAGATGAAGCGCATCGGCATCGACGTGCGCGACACCGACCAGGCGGTCGGCACACTGTCGGGCGGCGAGCGCCAGACGCTGGCCATCGCCCGTGCCGAGTACTTCGGGGCGCGCGTGTTGATCCTCGACGAGCCGACGTCGGCCCTCGGCGTGAAGCAGTCGGCGATCGTGCTGCGCCACATCATCGCTGCGCGCAATCGCGGTCTTGGGGTGATCTTCATCACCCACAACGTGTCGCACGCGCTGCCGATCGGTGACACGTTCACGATCCTGTCGCGCGGGCGCACGGGCGGCCAGTTCAACCGTGGCGACGTGGACGAAGCCCAGCTGCACAGCCAGATGGGCGGTGGCGACGAGCTGCACGAGCTGACCCGGGAGCTGGAGGCTCTGGCCCATACGGGATCGGCGACGACGACGCCGACGGAGCCGCCTGCCGCAGACGCTCCAGGCAGCGCCGTCACCCACTGACACCACCACCACCACCGACTGGCGGCGGCGCCGGATTCGCGCCGATCCGGCG
>DATNFQ010000216.1:0-2820 GCA_035606295.1 Patescibacteria group bacterium | reverse complement strand
CCCACGCCATACGGACCGATCATCGGCGGCGGCGGCAGACGAAGCTCGTGCTCCGGCATCGACGCGACACCGCCGGCCCGACCCATCGTCACGACGGCGACATCTGCACCGAGGCGACGGATCTCGACGGCGGCCTGGCTGGCATCGCTTTCGCCCTGGACCGGCCGACCGATCAGCTCCGATGCTTCAGCAGCGTTCACCTTGACCAGCCACGGCCGCTCACGGAGCGCACCGACCAGCCCCGGCCCATACGCATCGACAAGCACCCGCACGCCCGATCGTCGAGCCGCGCGGCAGATGCGGCCGAACGCGTCGTCGTCGACGCCCGGCGGGATGCCTCCCGAGATCGTCAGCAGCTCGGCTCCAGGCCCGAGCTCTTCGTCGACCAGCCGCTCCATGGCCGTCCAGTCGGAGGTCGCGAGTGGGTCACCGCGGTCGTAGATCTCCGTGAGGCCATCTGTCTCGGGGTCGCGGATCGAGATACACGTCCGCGTCTCGCCCGACGCCCAGACCACCCGTGACCGGACGCCGAGCCGCTCAAGCTGTTCTTCGATCCAATGTCCGGCATGACCCCGCAGGATCGTGACCGCGACGACGTCCGCGCCAAGGGTGTGTGCCGCGCGGGCCGCATTCAGTCCCTTTCCGCCGGGAACGGCGACCGATAGCGTCGGACGATGGATGGCACCGGCGCGGAGTCGTTCGAGCTCGTACAGGCGGTCGATCGACGGGTTCGGGGCGACACACACAAGGCGGCTCATGGGGACGTCCGGGACGCGGAGGTGATCGTCGCTGCCCTCGCGCTGAGGCGGTCGGCCAATGCCTCTGCTTCCGTGCGGTCCGGCTGGCCCTCGGTGCCGCCGACGGCACGCACGGACAGGGAGCCGCACGCGACCGCGAGCCTCAGGCAGTCTTCGGGAGCCCGCCTGTCGAGCCAGCCGAAGAGGAATCCCGCATCAAAGGCGTCGCCCGCACCGACGGCATCGATGACGTCGACAGGCGGTGCGTCGACCAGCATGTGCGTGTCGCGCGCGAGGACGAGGGCGCCCTCCGCGCCGAGCTTCATCCCGACGACCGGCCCGTACGCAGACAATCTGCGGCCGGCCGCGACGTCGTCCTCGACATCCGTGATCCGGCGTGCCTCCTCGCGGTTCGGCAAGACCACGTCCGTCGCCTCGAGGATCGTGCCGATCCCGCCGTCCCACGCCTCGCGGGGATCCCAATTCGGGTCGAACGACGTTGTGGTGCCGAGCGCGCGTGCTCGGCGGAAGACCTCAGCAAGACCCGGCCGCAGTCCGTCCTGGAGAAAGAGACTCCCGACGTGTAGGTGCCGTGCGCGCATGAGGAGGTCGTCGGGCAGATCGGCCGCCGTGAGGGCCGCGATCGTTCCCATCGACGTCAGGATCGCGCGATCGCGGCGGCGGGCGAGGATCACGCTCGCACCGGTCGGAAGTGACCGATCGACCCGGCACGCGGCCGTGTCGATCCCCCGGCTCGCAAGCGCATCCACCATCCAGCGCCCGAATGGGTCGTCGCCCACGACACCGACGAACGCGACTGTGAGCCCGAGTCTCGCCGCAGCGCAGGCCATGATCGCGGACGAGCTGCCGACCGTAAGCGTGATCCCGTCGACCAGCCGCTCGACCTGACCGAACTGCGGCTCGACGTCTTCGCCGGTGACGATGATGTCGGGGTTCAGCTCCCCGGCGACCAGCAGGTCGGATCGGCGGACCCCGGACCGCGTCACCGGGCCTCCGGATAATCGCGGTACCAGCTCGCGCCGACGGCCGCGTCGCGTAGCTCTGGCGAACGGTCGTGCCAGGGTCGGCCGTATGCGTCGATCGAGGAGACGAGCCGCTGCAGCCGGTCGACGGACGACGTCGCGAGGAACCGTTCGCGATCCATCCCGGACAGGCGTGCGACTTCTGCCCACACCGACCGACCCACGAGGACGCCGCTCGCGCCTGCCTGGCATGCGACTTCGACCTGGCGCTCGAATGTCGCGTCGTCGACGCCGCCCGACAGGAGGACCCAGGGGACGGGCGACGCCTCGTCGAGCTCAGTGCAGGCGTCTTCCCAGCGGGCACGATCGGTGACCGATGCGTCATACGGGAACTCGACCTTGAGGATATCGCCACCGACCGCGGTCAGGCGGCGCGCCGTCTCGATCACGACGCGGCGCCGATCCTCGCCGGTCAGGGTCGGTTTCGACGCGTCGATGGAGTGCGTGATGGGCTCCAGGAACAGCGGCAGGTCGAAGCGTCGGCACTCGCCGGCGACGTCGGCAACGAGCGTCTCCTGCTCATCCGCCGTCGGCGAGTCGGGGTGGTAGTAAACGAGCAGCTTCGCCGCAGATGCGCCCATGCGCTTCGCCTTGGCGACGCTCCAGCCGTCGAGGACGCGGCTGCGGCGTGCGGTCGGCGGACCGTCGTACCCGGTCGCCTCGATGGCGACGATCAGCCCGACACTTCCCGGCAGCGAACCATCTGCGACAGCGCGCGGTGCGCCGAACTCCGGATCGAGCAGCACGCCGCTGACACGCCCTGCCAGGCCGCGCAGGACGTCGCGCTTGAGTTCCGCCATCTCGTCGATCGTCACCGAGTCCGGGTCGTCGGGACGGATCTCGCGGCGGAGGTTCTGACGGTGGTCGAGGGCCAAAACGGTGAACACGCCGCGCGGCGACGCGCACGTATCCAGACCGCGCCGCAGCCCGGCACGGTACGTCGTCGTCACGCCCTCGTCGGTGGCGGCCACGACGCGACTCTACGCCGCTGGTGCGCAGCACGCAACGCGAAACGCGCGCCTTTGGATACATCCTGCGCA
>DATNFQ010000215.1:0-17298 GCA_035606295.1 Patescibacteria group bacterium | reverse complement strand
AAGCCAGGTCGTCGGCCGCATCGTTCGCCAACCGGTCGTCAGCGGAGCGCAGCTCACCGCCGAGACCTTCGGCGAGTCGTCCGCAGGCACCATCGGCGACATCGAGGTCCCGCCGACGAAGCGTGCGATCACGGTCCAGGTGGACCAGGTCACCGGCGTCGGTACGACCATCAAGCCGGGCGATTACGTCGACATGGTCGTGGGCATCCGAGCCGACAAGTTCCCGGTCATCACGACCAACCCCGCTGACAATTCCTTCACCGTCGTCGCCGGCATCAACGGCACGAGCGTAAAGCTGCTGCTCCAGGGCATGCAGGTGCTCGGCACGCTGCTGCCGCCGCCGCCGCAGAACACGTCAGGCCAGGAGGGCCAGCCGCCCGCAAGCGGCCAGCCCGGCACGGCGCTCAACGGCCAGCAGGAGATCGTCGCCCTCGCGGTCGACGCCCAGCAGGCGGAAGTGATCAAGTTCGCGCAGCTCGATGGCGACATCTCGCTGATCCTTCGCTCGACCCAGGACTTCCTCGATCCGACGACCGGCCAGCCGATCGACCCGCCGCCGCTCCCTGATGCGACGACCGGTGTGATCCTCAAGACCCTCGTCGACCGGTACGGCGTCCTGCCGCCGGAGCTCATCGAGACCGTCCTGCCGGCCCAGGCCCGGCGCTAACCAAGACCGAAACCCGGCGTCTGCCGGACCCATGACCCAGCGCGACGGGCGCGACGGACCAGCCGGTCCCGCGCCCGTCGAGCGTCAGACAGAGAGCTAAGGACGAGAGCCAGACCCTCAGATGGCCGACCAGATCCGTGTCCTGATCGTCGACGACATCCCGGAGACGCGCGACCACCTCTCGAAGCTTCTCGGCTTCGAAGGTGACATCGACGTCGTGGGTGCGGCCGCGTCCGGTGTCGAGGCCCTGAAGCTCGCCTCGACGCTCACGCCCGACATCGTCCTCATGGACATCAACATGCCCGACATGGACGGCATCGCGACGACCGAGGAGATGGCCCGAGCCGTCCCGACGGCGTCGGTGATCATGATGTCGGTGCAGGGTGAGGCGGATTATCTCCGCCGCTCGATGCTCGCCGGCGCTCGCGAGTTCCTCGTCAAGCCATTCAGCAGCGACGAGCTGACCGCGTCGATCCGACAGGTGTACGCGCGTGAGCGCGAGAAGATGTCGCGCATGGCGATCGTCGCCGCGGAAGCGAGCGGCGGCGCCGGCGGCACCAGCCTGACTCCGAGCGGTGACCCAGGACAGGTCGTGGCCATCTTCAGCCCGAAGGGTGGCGTCGGTCGGACGACCCTGGCCGTCAACCTCGCGGTCGCCGCGGCGACCGAGCTCGGCAAGAAGGTCGTGCTCGTCGACGGATCGTTCCAGTTCGGCGACGTCGGCGTCCTGCTGAACCTCAATCCGAAGAACAAGTCGATCGCGGACCTCGTCCCCGAGCTCGAGCAGCCCGGCCACGAAGTCGAGTCGATCGACACGATGGTCATCAACCACTCGGCCGGCATCCGCGTCCTCCTCGCGCCGCCGAGTCCGGAGATGGCCGAGCTGATCACCCCGAGCGGTGTGAAGCGCGTGATCGAGGCCCTGCGGCTCACCCACGAGCTCGTGGTCGTCGATTGCACCGCGTACTTCAACGACACGACGCTCGCGATCCTCGACTCTGCGGATACCATCCTCACGATGCTCAGCCTCGAGATCACCAGCATCAAGAACATGCGGCTCTTCCTCGAGGTAGCGGACCAGCTCGGCTGGGAGGGTGGCAAGATCCGGCTCATCCTCAACCGAGCCGATTCGGCCCTCGGTATCCGCGTCCAGGACGTGGAGCACTCGATCGGGCGTAAGGTCGACGAGACGATCGTCAGTGACGGACGAAGCGTCGTCTACGCCCTCAACCGAGGCGTACCGTTCTTCCTGAGCAACCGGGAGGCCCAGGTCTCCCAGGATGTCCTGCGTCTTGCACGGACGATCGTCGGAGAGCGGGTGCACGTCGCACCGGCCGCCGCCGAGGACCCGCGCAAGGTGGCGCAGAAGAAGTCGTTGTTCGCATGGCGCTGATCGACGTGACCGATCAGGCCGTCGTAGTCCGGCCCTCGGGGCGAGAAGGGGTGTAGGCGATGTCCCTGTTGAAGCGGATCGAGAGTGCTCGTCCGGGTAGCGCCGGTGAGGCGCCAGCCGGCGGGGCTCCGATCTCGAACGTACCCGCACCGGCGGGCGGCCCGCCGCAGACACCGGCTGTGCCGCGTCTGCAGACGCAGGCCCCCGTCCGCGAGTCCTTCCGGGACGTCAAGTTCCGCATCCAGAACCGCGTCATCCAGGACCTGGACCCGAAGCTCGACCTGTCGAACCAGGTCGAGGTCCGACGCCAGATCGAAGAGATCTTCGGCAAGGTCATCGACGAGGAAGGCCTCGCCCTGACCCGCGCCGAGCGCGTCCGGATGCTCGAGCAGATCACCGACGAGATCATCGGTCTCGGTCCTCTCGAGCCGCTCCTGCGCGACGAGTCGATCACCGAGGTCATGGTCAACGGGCCCCGCCAGGTCTACATCGAACGATCGGGCAAGCTCGAGCTGACCAACGTCGTCTTCCAGAACGACGACCACGTCATGCGCATCATCGATCGGATCATCGCCCCGATCGGCCGACGCGTCGACGAGTCGTCGCCGATGGTCGACGCCCGTCTGACCGACGGCTCGCGCGTCAACGCCATCATCCCGCCACTGTCGCTGGTCGGTCCCGTCATCACGATCCGGAAGTTCTCGGCGTCCCCCTTCACCGTCGACGACCTGATCCGTTTCGGCACCGCCACCGCAGACATGTTCGACTTCCTGCGAGCGTGCGTGGAGGCTCGACTGAACATCTTCGTCTCCGGCGGCACCGGCTCCGGCAAGACGACGACCCTCAACGTCCTTTCCTCGTTCATCCCGAACGACGAGCGGATCGTCACGATCGAGGACGCCGCCGAGCTGCAGCTCCGCCAGGAGCACGTCGTCACGCTTGAGTCGCGCCCACCCAACATCGAGGGCAAGGGCGCCATCCCGATCCGAGAGCTCGTGCGCAACGCCCTGCGCATGCGGCCTGACCGGATCATCGTCGGCGAGTGTCGTTCCGGTGAGGCGCTGGACATGCTCCAGGCCATGAACACCGGTCACGACGGCTCGATGTCGACGGGCCACGCCAACTCACCACGCGACATGCTCGCGCGGCTCGAGACGATGGTCCTCATGGCCGGCGTCGACCTGCCGCTGCGGGCCATCCGCGAGCAGGTCGCCTCGGCCGTCGACCTCATCGTCCAGCAGAGCCGCCTCAAGGACGGGACCCGGAAGATCGTCAACATCACCGAGGTCCAGGGCATGGAAGGCGACGTCATCGTCATGCAGGACGTGTTCGTCTTCGAGCAGACCGGCGTCGTCGAGGGCAAGATCCAGGGACGGCTGAAGCCGACCGGGATCCGGCCCAAGTTCGTCGAGAAGTTCGAGGTCATGGGCATCAACCTGCCACCTGGCCTCTTCGGCTTCACGTACTGAGCCGGAGGAGGGTTCCATCGTGGATCTGATGACGCTGGCCGTCGCCGGCATCGCCGCTCTCGCGATCATCCTGATCGCGTTCGGCATCGCCAGCTCCGGCAGCTCGGGCATCTCCGACCGCCTCGAGCGCTACGCGTCGGGTCGTGGCGAGGGTGGCAAGGCCACCGCGCAGAGCCAGGGCCCGATCACCGATCTCATCCAGCAGAGTCAGGCGCTCGCCAACCTCAACAAGGTCGTCGAGGGTCGTGACTTCGGTGCGAACCTCGCGAGGGAGCTCGCGCGCGCCGACCTGCGCCTGAAGCCATCCGAGTACCTGTTCATCTGGCTCGGATCGATCGTCGGCGTGCCGGTGCTGCTGTTCATCCTCGGCTTCTTCCTGTCGGCATTGCAGTCGCCGCTCGCATTGCTGATCGGCATGCTCATCGGCTTCATGTTGCCGCGGTTCTGGCTCAACCGTCGCAAAAACGGTCGCCTGAACGCGTTCAACAAGCAGCTGCCCGACACGATCACGCTGATTGCCAACGCCCTGCGCGCCGGCTCCTCGTTCCTGCAGGCCATTGAGCTCGTCGTCCGCGAGTCGCGGCCGCCGATCTCCGTCGAGTTCAGCCGCGTCATCCGCGAGGTCAACCTCGGCCTGCCGTTCGAGCAGGCCCTCGAGAACATGGTCCGCCGCGTGCGGTCCGATGACCTCGAGCTGATGGCGACCGCGATCTCGATCCAGCACCAGGTCGGCGGCAACCTCGCCGAGATCCTGGACTCGATCGCCTACACGATCCGCGAGCGGATCCGCATCAAGGGTGAGATCCGGACCCTGACGGCGCAGCAGCGCCTGTCGGGCTACGTCGTCGGCTTCCTGCCGATCGGCTTGGCCGGGTTCCTGTTCATCGCAGCGCCCGGGTTCATGGATCCGATGTTCGCGAACCCACCCGCCATCGCCGGCCTGCCGGCGGGCGTCGTCATCCTGCTCTTCGGCGGATTCATGATGTTCATCGGGTTCATGCTCATCCGCAAGATCGTGGATATCGAGGTCTAGGCGATGAGCGACATGCTGCCGATCATCATCGCCGCCCTCGCGGCCGGCGCCATCCTGCTGATCTTCGTCGGGTTGGCCGGGGGTTCCTCCGTCGACCCCGTCCAGGCCCGGCTGACGCAGCTAGGCACGATGCAGGCCAAGAACCTCGAGGAGCTCGAGCTCCAGCAGCCGTTCATCGAACGCACGCTGCGCCCGCTCGTCGCGTCGATGTCGGCGCGGATGTCCCGACGGGCTTCTGCCTCATTCACCGAGCGCACCGAGAAGCGCCTCGCCCTCGCCGGCAACCCCGGTGACCTTCGGGTCGCCGACTGGCTTGGCGTCAAGGCGATCAGCGCGATCGCGTTCGGTGTGGCATTCGCCGTGCTATTCGGCGTCATCGGCCTCCTCGGCTTCCCGTTCCCTGTCGGGTATCTGCTCGGCATCGTCGGGGCGATCTTCGGCTACGTGGCGCCGGAGTTCTGGCTGGGAGGCCGGGTGAAGAAGCGCCAGAAGGCGATCCTCGTCATGATCCCGGACACGCTGGACCTGCTGACGATCTCGGTCCGCGCCGGTCTCGGCTTCGATGCCGCGCTCGGCAAGGTCGTCGAGAAGCTCAAGGGCCCGTTGTCGGACGAGTTCCGGCGCGCGCTTGCTGAGGTCCGGGTCGGCAAGGCGCGACGCGATGCGCTGCGTGACATCGTCCCGCGCACCGAGGTCGGGCCGCTGACCAACTTCATCGGCGCGATCATCCAGGCCGAGCAGCTCGGCGTGTCGGTGTCCAAGGTCCTCCAGGTCCAGTCGGAGCAGCTGCGGATCGAACGCCGTCAGCGCGCCGAGGAACAGGCGGCCAAGGCGCCGATCAAGATGCTCTTCCCGCTGGTCGGGTGCATCTTCCCGTCGCTGTTCATCGTCATCCTCGGCCCGGCCATCATCCTCATCGTCCAGAACCTCGCCACCTAGTCAGGCGAGCGACGGCGCGACCGGCATGGCCGCCTACAACCGCACACGGTCGAGCGACCTCGCGTCTGACGTCGAGGTCGCCGCCTCGTTGTGGGGCAAGTTCAAGGGGCTGATGGGCCGCGCGTCGTTGCCGGCGGGTCAGGCGCTGTGGCTCCCTGACTCGAACGGCATCCACATGATGTTCATGCGGTTCCCGATCGACGCCGTCTTCGTCGGCCGTCCTGACCCGACCGGGGCGCGACGCGTCCTGAGCGTGCATCGCGCGCTCCGAGCGTGGACAGGGCTCGTCCCATTCGTGCGCGGCGCACACGGCGTCCTGGAACTCCCGGTCGGCGCGATCGACGCGTCCGGGACCGAGGTGGGCGACTTCATCGTCGTTCCGTAGCGCCTCGGATAACTCCCCGGTAAGCGCCCATCGTCATGGTTGGGGCCATGACGATCCTGGGGGCGGTCCGTTCCGTCGCGACCCGCGCTCTCGACGCGGCCCTACCGGCGAACTGTGTCGGCTGCGGTGCCGAGGGCGCATCGATCTGCCCGAGATGCGAGCCGGCCCTCGACGCGCGACTGGATCGTCCGGCGGGGGTCCCGATCGGGCTTCCCGGTGAGCTGCCCGAACCCCTCCTCCAGCTCGAATGGTGTGCGCAGTTCCACGGTGTCACCCGCGATGCGCTTCACGCGATCAAGTACAGCGGGGAACAACGACTCGCCGAACCGTTGGGACGCGCTATCGCCCGGCGCTGGGCAGCCGCGGGGACCGGGGCGACCCTCGTGACGAACGTCCCGGTCCACACCGATCGCGCGAAGCAGCGTGGGTACGACCAGGCCGAGCTCATCGCGCGCGTCGCAGCGCGCGACCTCCGGCTGCCGTACGTCCCGTTGCTGCGTCGAGCCCGCGCGACGATCGCCCAATTCGATCTGGACCGGCGCGACCGCGCACGCAACGTCCGAGGCCCCTTCGCCCTGAGACCCGGTGTCGAGGAACACGTACCCGGCGCGTGGATCCTGCTCGTCGACGACGTCGTGACGACCGGGTCGACGCTTGCCGCGTGCGCCGCGCCGCTTGTGGACGCCGGCGCCCTCGGCGTGTCGGCGGTCAGCGTCGCGCGAGAGCGCTGACCGGACCTCGTCGACCCCCGCGGCTATACTCGGAGCACGGCCCGAGAGCCCGGAGGTGCGGCATGCGGACGATCGTGAAGGGCAAGAACGTCGAGGTCCCCGACCGAGTCCGTAGCTATACCGAGCGCAAGCTCCAACGCCTCGATCGGCTCCTCGACGACCGCACCGACGCGATCGTCGAGTTCTCCAACGAGATGCATCGCAGCGCCTCGGATGCCCACATCGCCGAGGTCACGCTCGTCATCGACGGTCGCACGCTCCGGAGTCACGCGGTCGGTGGCAGCTACCAGGCGGCCCTCGATGATGTCGTCGACAAGGTCGAACGCCAGGCGGTCGACTACAAGGAGAAGCCACGGCTCCGGCACCGACCGGAGGAGGAGAAGCGGATCCTCCGTGACATCGCGGATGGGACCGCCGATCCGAGTCGCGAGCGGCGCATCGTCAAGACCAAGCGTTTCGCGATCGAGCCGATGTTCGAGGAGGACGCCGTCGCCGCGATGGAGGAGCTCGGGCATCAGTTCTACGTCTTCGTCAACGCCGAGACCGAGCGGGTGGCGATCCTCTACGCACGGAAGGACGGCGACCTTGGGGTGATCGAGCCGATCGTGGGCGGCGAGTACATGCCCGGGCACGACAAGAACAACGGCCGGCGGCGCTGACCGCTGGATGCTGCCTGACGGTCGAAGGATCGGCGCACACCTTCCACTCGCGCCAGGGATGGTCAAGGCCGTCGACCGGGCGCGCGCCATCGGCGCGAGCGCCATGCAGGTCTTCGCGGACAACCCCACGGCCTGGCGTCGCCGACGCGCCCCGTCGCCGCAGCTCGCCTCGTTTCGCGAACGAACGGAGGCATTCGACATCCGACCCGTGTCGATCCACGCGTCGTATCTCGTGAACCTGCCAGGCCCGGACGCCGTGACCTTCGAGCGGTCGGTGGCGATGCTCACGTCAGAGCTCGACACGGCTCCGAGCTTCGGTGCAGCTTTCGTCAACGTCCACATCGGATCGCACCGCGGGGCGGGCGCGGAGGTCGGCATCGCCCGACTCGTCGAGGGGATCGGCCAGGTGCTCGATCGGGCGACGGCGACCCCGGCGGAGGCTCGGCTGGTCTTCGAGAACTCGGCGGGCGGGGGTGGCGGGCTCGGAACCGATGTCGATGAGCTCGCGGCCATCGCGGATGCCCTCGACCGCGACGGCATCGATCGGGCACACGTCGCGTTCTGCATCGACGTCGCCCACGCGTGGGGTGCCGGCATCGACGTCGGCGATCCAGCCGAGATCGACCGGTTCCTCGACGGATTCGACGAGCGCATCGGGCTCGATCGCCTGGTGATGATCCACCTGAACGACACGCGCTCAGGGCTCGGGTCGCGGACGGACCGACACGAACACCTCGGCGCTGGGAGGATCCCCGTCGCCGGGCTGCGACACATCCTTCGACACCCACGCCTCGCCCACGTCGCGTACATCCTCGAGACACCAGGCATGGAATCAGGCTACGACGCGGTGAACCTCGAACGCGCCCGTCTGCTCTGGGCGGGCAAGCGACTGCCGACCCTCCCGCCCGAGGCGTTCACGCTGCCGAGCAGTTCCCGAGGACGGATGTCCGCGAAGCGATCGGCTACCGCGTGACCACCGGCCGCCTCGCCGCCATCGAGCGACCGCTCGCGCTCGATCGGCTCGCGCTGCCCGCACTCCTGATCCTCGCGGCGCTGCTGCGCCTGCCGAGCCTCGCCACCCGCGGGACCTGGGATGGCGACCAGGGCCACGACATGCTGGTGCTGCGAACGTTCGTGCGCGACGGGACGGTGCCGCTCCTGGGACCGCCGACGTCGATCGGCGACGTGCATCACGGCGCCTGGTACTACTACCTGCTCTCGCCGGCCGCGGCCCTGACCGGTGGCGACTCCCCGCTCGCGGTCGTAGCGGTCATCGCGCTTGCGGGGATCGCCGCCGTGGGTGTCGTGTGGTGGCTCGGCCGCTCCGTCGGCGGGTCGGTCGCGGGTATCGTCGCCGGCGTCGCCATGGCAGCATCGGCGGCCGCGGTCGACGAGTCGACGTTCATCTGGAATCCGAACCTCATCGCGTTATCGAGTGCGATCGCGCTCGCAGGGGCGTGGAAGGCCTGGTCGGGTGGGGACCGTCGGTGGTGGCTCGTCGCGGCGATCGGGACCGCGATCACGATGCAGTGCCACGTCCTCGGTGTCGCCTTGCTGCCGGTCATCGCCGCCCCATTCCTGCTCGACGCCCGCCGGCGGACGCTTGGCCTCGTGTGGGCCGGCGTCCTGGCGATCCTGCTCATCGCGTATGCGCCGCTGGTCGTGAACGAGGTCACGACGGGCTTCTCTGAGGCAGGAGCCGCAGCCGCGTATCTCGCGAGTGACCGGTCGGGGGCGGACGTGGCGATCCCCATCCGTTTCGGGATCGTCGCCCTCCGTGTCCTCAGCTGGCCACTCACGGGGCTCATCACGGACGGGTTCATCGCCGGGTCGCTCGCGACCGTCGCCGTCATCGCGATCACCGTCTGGCGATGGCGGTCGAGCGACATCGACGAGCGGTTCGTCGTGCGCTGGTTCGGCCTGGGACTGCTGTGGTCCGTCGTTTTCCTTACCGTGGCCGCTCCAAGCCTGGCCGCGGTCGTCCGCGGTCTCCCGAATGATCACTATCACGCGTTCGCTGACCCGATGGTGTTCGTGCTGGTCGGACTCGGCGCGGCTGCACTCGTCCGCGAGGTCCGTGCGCCGGTGGGGCCGCTGACTGCCGCGGCCGTCGTCGTGCTCCTGCTCGGCTGGAACCTGACCCACCTCCCGCTCCCGGTCCATCCGGATGGCGGCTTCCCGGCCGGGGATGCAGCAGCTCAGCGGGTGGACGACGCCCTGACAGCGCAGGGCGTCGATAGGACTCGGGCGACATGGATCCGCTCGATGCCGGACTTCAAGTCGACCGAAGCGCTGGTCTATCCACTCGCCAGGCTTGGCCGCGCGTATTCCGCGGACCTGCCGAAAGGCCAGCGCGCGCTCGGGAGCGCCGCCACCCCGGATCCTGCGGCCGGCATCGTGATCATGTGCGACCAGCTATTCCGCGACGCGAACGGCGCCGATTGTGGAGGTCCAGCGGAAGACGTCGCGGCGGAAGCCTCGGGCGCCTCGGGCTCCTCGCTCATCGATCGCTTCGAGGCGGCGCCAGGACGCTGGATGTCGGTCTATGCCTCAGCCCGCGATTGATCGCGCCGGAAATGCGAACGCCGGCGCCCCAGACGCCGGCGTTCGCTGTCCCCGAGACCCGGACGGTGGAGGGCGATCCGGGTCGTGCCCTGGAATGCTCTAGTAGCGGCCGTTCCGATTGGGGCCGCGCGAGACCGTGCGCACCGTGCTGACCGCGGTGACGCCGACCTGCCCGGACGGGCTGATGCCCGAGACCTGGGCCGCCAACGGGCGACTGCCCATCGAGGACCCCATCGGACGATCGGACCGTTCCCCGCGCTCGTTCGATGTGCTCGAGCCCGTGGCGTTGCCGCCCGGGAACGCGCGACCGAAGCGGCGCATCCGGACCGCGAGGTAGTACTCCATGATCTGGCGCACCTGTGGCTCCGACAGGAGATCGTCGGCGCGCAGGGCGTACTCGACGCGGGCGGTCGGATTGGTCGCTCCGGCGGCGACGAGACCGAGGTACTGCGGCGTGTCGGCGTCGTCGCGCAACTCGCGGAGACCGCGAGCGAGCTTGGTCGCCGTCCCGAGGGATGGCATCCGATCGCCTCGGATGAGCCGGGAGATCGTCGAGTGATCGACGCCCGACTGCTGGGCCAGTTGCCGCTGCGACATCTTCTTGGCCTTGAGCTGGGCTCGTAGCCACTCGTTGAACGCTCGGCCGTTCTGTGTGGTCATTGCTGCCTGGGCGCTCCTACGGGCTTGCCGCGTGCGGTCGAACCCCGCTCGTCCGGTGCCTCGATGCCACGATGATGCTGAGAGCGCCGGGGCGCTTTTATCACCCGTTGGTACCGTTCGCCGTTCGCGCCGAACGGCGCCGGAGCGGGAAGGACGGGTGGGGTCGTCGGCGGTCGGGTGGAGTCGTACGGAGGCCTGCCGATAGGACGAAAGTACCGCCCCTTTACGGGGCCTTCGTAGAGCCCCGATCACGCCGGCGTTGAAGCTCGGGTAGCGGCGCTCGTGGCGTCATCGAGCCGGGGCAGTCCGCGCGGCTTGGACGAGAGGAAGTACGCGATCGAGCCGAAGATGATGATCGAGAAGACGCTGATCACCCGGTCGAGCAGGGCGATCGCGGTCGCTTCCGGAAGCGGCACGCCGTAGGCGACATGCAGGACGCCGACGACACCTGCCTCGACGATACCCAGCCCGGCGGGGCTCAAGGGCACCGCCGTGAGCAGCGACCCGATCAGGGCGACGAAGAGCGCTCCGGACAGGCCCACCGATACGTTCGCGAAGCCGAGGGCCTGGATGATCAGGAAGAGCCGCAGGCCCTCGGTCAGCCAGATGAGGACGGTGAGGAAACCGAGACGTGGGAGATGGTGCGTCGCGAGGGCCCCGAACACGCCCTCCTCGAACCGGTCATAGAGCTCAATGACCTGGTGGGGGAATGGCAGGGCGACGATGATCTGGCGTCCGAAGTTGCGCATGGTGAGCAGCGCGAAGGCCAGCACCGCGACGGTGACGACGCCGATCCCGAACACCACTTGGATGGCGGGCGGCAGACCGCTCCGGAAGCTCCAGTAGCCCGCGGCGAGACCCATCGTCGCGATCGCGAACAGATCGAGGATGCGCTCGATGAAGACGGTACCGAACGTGCGCGACAGCGACGCGGTCCGGCTGTTGATCTTCAGCAGATAGGCGCGGTAGACGTCGCCGAGCTTGGCCGGGACGACGCAGTTGACGAGCCAGGACAGGAAGATGATCTCGCTCGAGTCTTTCGTCGAGATGATCTCGCCGGTCCCGCGCAGGAGGATCGCCCAGCGGTAGCCGCGCAACGGGAACCCGGCGTAGAACACCAGGAATGCCGCGAGCACCAGCCAGCCGTTCGCGGCCAGGATGAGGCCTGGGACTCTCGCGAGCTGCGCGCCGTTGAGATACACGAACGCGCCGAGGATGAAGATCGGGACGAGGATCGAGATGATCGTGCGCGGTTGACGCAGTCGCCGCGACAGCGACATCACCTCGGGATCGGGCTCGGAGGCCGACGGGGCGGCGCCATCGACGGGCCGCGTCGTAGCGGGTGCACCGCCGACGACCGGGACCCGCGGATCGATCGCCGGGGTGGCCTCCATCGCTGTCGACGGTACGTGCTGTCCAGTCCCACCGACCATCGGTCGATGGTCCTGCCGGGGGTCGCTCATGCCCCGACCGTGGACCGGTCCCGACCGTTCCCTCGAAGGCGCTGGACACCCTTCGCGACCGGTGTCCAGAGGCGAACGACGTAGGTCGCGCGGCCGGTGACGAGCTCGGCCGGCGGCAACGCGGCCAGCAGCCCAGCCGGCGTGGACGGATCGCCGTCGACGACGTTGTAGGCCACGCCGACCTCGAGGACGGTGTGCGCGTCTGACGCGGCCACGCCCGGTCGGCCGTGTTCGCGAGCGGCCGCCGCGGCACGCTCGTTCCCGTTGCCGACGAGTCGAGCGTTGTGCACCTCGATCCAGTCGACCGACGCCATCAGCGACTCGTGCACGGCATCGCGCAGCATCGAGCTACGGAACTGGTCATACGGGTGGGGCATCCCGACGAGACCGCCCTGGGCGCGGATGGCAGCGATCGCGTCGGCTGCCGGCAGGTCCCGCTCGATCGTCCGCTCGATGAAGGCGGCGATGAGGTCGCCGGCCTTGGTCCGCACCTCCTGACCGACGATGACGGTCAGCCCTGCCGGTGCGGCGTCGCGAGCTCGGAGCGCACCGTCGATGCGGTCGTGATCCGTGACGGCAAGATGGGTCAGCCCGCGCGCCACCGCCGCGCGCACGACTTTGGCCGGGTCCGCGAGGCTATCGAATGACGCGGATGTATGACAGTGCAGATCGATGAACGCCCGCGCACCCGAGGCCCGCGCTGGGTCGATATTCGCGGGCGCGGACATGACTAGATCTGCTGCACCAGGGACTTCTTGAAGAAGTCGAAGTGCTCGAGTGCGAGGCCCGTGCCAAGCGCAACGCAGTCGAGAGAGTTCTCGGCGACGTGGCAGGGCACCCCGGTGACCTGTGTGAGCAGCTTGTCGATGTTCCGCAGGAGCGCGCCCCCGCCGGACATGACCATGCCCTTGTCGATGATGTCGGAGGAGAGCTCCGGTGGGGTCTGCTCGAGGACCGAACGGACCGCGGCGACCAGCTGCTGGAGCGGTTGCTCGATGGCCTCCATCACCTCCGACGATGTGATCGGGATCGTGCGTGGCAGCCCGGCGATCAGGTCGCGCCCACGGACCTCCATCGTCAGCTCACGCTCGAGCGGGAGCGCGGTGCCGATCTGCATCTTGACCTCTTCGGCCGTCCGCTCGCCGATCATGAGGTTGTACTTCTTGCGGATGTAGGTGGCGATCGCCTCGTCGAACTTGTTCCCGCCGACCCGTAGCGAGTGCGACACGACGATGCCACCGAGCGCGATGACCGCGATCTCGCTCGTTCCGCCACCGATGTCGATGATCATGTTCCCCGACGGGCCACTGATCGGCACGTTCGCTCCGATCGCCGCCGCGAGGGGCTCCTCGATGAGGTACGCATCCTTCGCGCCGGCCTTGAGCGCGGCGTCGCGGACCGCGCGTTTCTCGACCGACGTCACGCCGGCCGGAACGCTGATCATGACCTCGGGACGGTTGAACCCGATGCGTCCACGGGTGGCCTTGGCGATGAAGAAACGCAACATCGCCTCGGTGATCACGTAGTCCGCGATCACGCCGTCCTTCATCGGCCGGATCGCCTGGATGTTCCCAGGCGTACGCCCGATCATCTCGCGGGCCTCTTCTCCGACGGCCACGATGCGGTTGTCGTCGGATACCGCCACGACCGATGGCTCGGTGATGACGATGCCCTTGCCTTTGACGTAGACCAGCACGTTGGCCGTGCCGAGGTCGATCCCGATCTTCATGAGGTAGAGAGGTCAGTCCCTTCTGCGAGGCGCTCGATCCTGGCGCCGAGTTCCAGGAACTTCCCCTCGATGTTCTCATACCCTCGGTGAACGTGATGAGCACCGTGGATCGTGGACTCACCCTCGGCCGCCAGCGCAGCGAGGATCAGTGACGCCCCGGCCCGCAGGTCACCGATGTCCACGTCGGCCCCGTGGAGCCGCGCGCGACCCGTGATGACCGCGTTGTGCGGGTCGAGGATCTCGACGTCCGCGCCCATCCGGCGCAGCTCCGCCATCCACTCCAGGCGGTCCTCGAAGATGGTCTCGTTGACGCGCGAAGCCCCGCTCGCCTGGGTCAGGAGCACCGACGTCGGGGGCTGGAGGTCGGTCGCCAGACCCGGATAGGCCCCGGTTTCGATGTCGACCGCCCGGAAGCCCCCCTCGCCGAGAGCGGATCCGTCGACGGCGATGGTGTCTGCAGTGCAGTCGATCTCGACGCCAGCTCGAGTCACGGACTCGAGGAACGTACCGAGGTGGTCGCACGGAGCGCTGGTGAGCGTGATCCGGCCACCCGTCACCGCCCCGGCGATCACGAACGTGCCTGCCTCGATGCGATCGGGGATGACGCGATGCTCGGCTCCGCGAAGGCGCCGCTTGCCGTGGATCTCGATCGTGTCCGGGTGGGTCCGCTCGATCTCGGCCCCCATCTTCCGTAGGAAGGCCATGAGGTCGTCGACCTCCGGCTCCTGCGCCGCCGGTCGGATGGTCGTGTGTCCATCGGCGAGCGTCGCGGCGAGCATGGCGTTCTCCGTGCCCATGACCGACACGAAGGGGAAACGGACCTCACCGCCGCGGAGTCGACCGGGAGCTGTCGCGAAGTAGTAGCCGTTGCGGTAATCGATCTCCGCACCGAGCGCGCGCATCGCGTCGACGTGCAGGTTGACAGGGCGCCGGCCGATCCGGTCACCACCCGGGTTGGAGATGATCACCCGCCCGAAGCGAGCCAGGAGCGGGCCGAGCAACATGAACGATGCGCGCATCTTGGCCGCGGCCTCGAGCGGGACGAACTGCCACTCGACGTCGCCCGCGGCGACCTCGTAGACGTTCTCCTCCGGATGATCGACGACGACCCCGAGTTCGATCAGTGTCTGAGCCATCACCCGCACATCCTCGATCTCGGGGACGTTCGTGATCCGGCAGCGCTCTCCGGTCAACGTCGCGGCGGCGAGCATCTTGAGGGCTGCATTCTTGGCGCCGCTGATCGGGACGGAGCCCGACAACGGGCGCCCGCCTTCCACGCGGAAGACCTCCCGCGCGACGGGCTCAGGAACGTATTCCCAGTGGAACGGTCGTGCGTCAGCCATCAAGGGCTAGCCGCGGTGGCGCGGGCCCTCGCGGTACCGCCGTTCGGCTACCCGGATCCTGAGCAGGGCCTGCTGGAGCTGCGCGCGCGCTGCACTGAGATCGGCGCCCTCATGGAACCCGGACTCGAGCGCTCGCTCCGCCTCGCGCCGAGCCTCTTGGGCCTTCTCGAGGTCGATGTCACTCGCCAGATCCGCGGTCTCCGCCAGGACGACGACTCGGTCGGGCCGGACCTGGAGGAACCCGCCGACGATCGCGAACGACTCCTCGGTGCCGTCCTTGCGGAAGCGCAGCTCACCGACGCCCAGCGTCGACACGAGCGGGGCGTGGTGCGGCAGGACGCCGAGCTCGCCCTCGGAGCCCGGCAGCTGGACCGAATCGACCGTGTCCGAATAGACCTGTCGTTCCGGGGTGACGATCTCGAGCTGGAGCGGCATCAGCCCTGCAGCCTCTCGGCATTGGCCCGCACGTCCTCGACGGTGCCGGCGAGGAAGAACGCCTGCTCCGGGAGGGTGTCGGTCTTGCCTTCGAGGATCTCCTTGAACGACGCGACCGTGTCCTTGATCGAGACGTAGGCGCCGGAGCGACCCGTGAACACCTCCGCCACGAAGAACGGCTGGCTGGCGAAACGCTGGAGCCGTCGGGCCCGGGCGACCGTCGCCTTATCCTCCTCGGACAGCTCGTCGATACCGAGGATCGCGATGATGTCCTGCAGGTCGCGGTAGCGCTGGAGGACCCGCTTCGTCTCCTGCGCCACGTCGTAGTGCTCCTGCCCGACGACGTTCGGATCGAGCACGCGTGATGTCGACGTCAACGGATCGACCGCGGGGTAGATCCCAAGCTCGGCGATCGAGCGCTCGAGGCGGATCGTCGAGTCGAGGTGGGCGAAGGTCGTGGCCGGGGCCGGGTCGGTGTAGTCGTCGGCCGGGACGAACACCGCCTGAAGCGACGTGATCGAGCCCTTCTTGGTCGCCGTGATGCGCTCCTGAAGGCCGGCCATCTCGGTGGCCAGGTTGGGCTGATAGCCGACCGCCGAGGGCATCCGGCCGAGCAGGGCCGACACCTCCGAGCCCGCCTGGGTGAACCGGAAGATGTTGTCGATGAAGAGGAGGACGTCGCGGCCCTCCTCGTCGCGGAAGTATTCGGCCATCGTCAGGCCGGTGAGCGCGACCCGCTGCCGCGCGCCCGGGGGCTCATTCATCTGGCCGAACGCGAACGCGGTCTTGGCGAGGACACCCGACTCCGTCATCTCGTGGATGAGGTCGTTGCCCTCGCGGCTGCGCTCGCCGACCCCGGCGAACACCGAGTAGCCGGAGTGCTCCTGGGCGACGTTCCGGATCAGCTCCTGGATGATGACGGTCTTGCCGACGCCTGCACCGCCGAAGATGCCGACCTTGCCGCCCTTCTTGAACGGGCAGATCAGGTCGATGATCTTGAGGCCGGTCTCGAAGACCTCGACCTCGGTGGTCTGGTCGTCGAAGGACGGCGGTTCGCGGTGGATCGGCAGCATGACCTCGGCCTTCACCGGGCCCTTCAGGTCGATCGGCCGGCCGAGGACGTCGAACACGCGGCCGAGGGTCGCCTCGCCGACGGGTACGGTGATCGGGTGGCCGGTGTCGACCGCCCGCGTCCCGCGGGCGAGGCCGTCCGTCGTGGTCATGGCCACGGACCGCACCCAGTTGTTGCCGAGGTGCTGCGCGACCTCGCACACCAGCGGGTCCTGGCCCTCCCGGTCGATCTCGACCGCGTTCAGGATCGCGGGCAGCTCGCCCGCCGGGAACTCGATGTCGACCACCGGGCCGGTGATCTGGATGACCTGTCCGACGGTTGCGGGCGGAGCGCTCGCCATGTCCTTCTCGTCCTCCTGGGCTAGCTCAGCGCGCTCGCGCGCCGGTTGCGATCTCGATCATCTCGCGGGTGATGTTGGACTGGCGGACCTTGTTGTACGCCAGGGTCAGGTCGTCGATGAGCTCCTCGGCATTCTCGGTCGCGTTCTTCATCGCCACCATCCGGCTCGATTCCTCGCTGGCCTTGGCCTCGAGGACGGCCTGGAACAGGCGCGTTGCGACGTAGCGCGGGAGCAGCTGCTGGAGCACGGCGGCCGGGCTGGGCTCGAAGATGAACTGGTTGCCCGGGATGCCCTCGGTGTCCTCGGTCGGCTCGATCGGCAGGATCTGGTCGATTACCGGCCGCTGCGCGAGGGTCGAGATGAACCGGCTGTAGATCAGGTCGATCCGGCCGTACTCGCCCGACAGGAAGTCCTC
>DATNFQ010000214.1:0-12896 GCA_035606295.1 Patescibacteria group bacterium | reverse complement strand
GACTCGCGCAGCCGGCTCTTCTCGTCGACCTGCGCGACGTGACCGGGCTCGATCAGATCGTGGAGACAGACGACTACCTCTCGATCGGGGCCAAGGCGACCCACCGCCAGATCCACGAAGCGCCGATCATCCGCGATACCTACCTCGTGCTCCACGACCTGACCGGCACGATCGGTGACCCGCAGGTCCGCAATTGGGGGACGATCGGTGGGTCGGTCGCGCACGCCGATCCCGCGTCTGACTGGCCGGCTTTGCTGCTTGCCGGCAACGCCTCGATCGTGTGTCGCGGATTGTCCGGCGACCCACATCGGATGCGCGTCGGCGAGAACCCCGCGGCGGCTGGCGAAGCGGTCCGTGAGAGGGTCCTGCCGGCCCGCGGGTTCTTCCTCGACGCGTTCACGACGGCGATCGAGCCGCTCGAGGTCCTGACGGAGATCCGCTTCCCGCGTCGACCGCGCGGCCAGGGTGGAGGGTGGCGGAAGCTCGAACGCAAGGTCGGCGATTTCGCCACCGTCGGCGTCGCCGCGGTGGTCCGTGTTGGGGCCGACGGCCGGATCGAAGGCTCCGGCATCGGTGTCACCGGCGTATCCGATGCGCCGTACGCAGCAACGGACGCTGAAGCGGTCCTCAACGGCAACATGCCGTCCGAGGATCTGTTCCGCCAGGCCGGCGCGGCTGCCGGTGCGCAGAGCCGGCCCGTCGCCGATGTCCGCGGACCCGTCGACTACAAGCGCGCGATGGTCGCCGAGATGACCGTCCGGGCGCTCAACACGGCGCTCGAGCGCGCCCGCGCGAACGCGTAGGAGACGACGATGACGACCCAGCACATCACGGTCGAGGTCAATGGCACCTCGGAGGATGCCGACGTCGAGCCGCGCCTCCTGCTCGTCCACTTCCTGCGGGACACGCTCGGCCTGACCGGCACGCACGTCGGGTGCGACACGAGCAATTGCGGGGCGTGCACGATCCACGTCGATGGCATCAGCGCCAAGTCCTGCACGATGCTCGCGGTCCAGGCTGACGGCCGATCCATCAAGACCATCGAGGGCATGGCGGATGGCGCCACGCTGCATCCGCTCCAGCAGGCGTTCTGGGATCAGCACGGCCTGCAGTGCGGCTTTTGCACGCCGGGGATGATCATGCAGGCGGCCTGGCTGCTCGACCAGAACCCCGACCCGAGCGAACAGGAGATCCGCTGGGGGATCAGCGGAAACCTCTGCCGCTGCACGGGCTACGTGAACATCGTCAAGGCGATCGAGCAGGCCGCGGCCGAGATGGCTGCGGCTGCCGAGGTGCAGACCGGTGCGCCGGTCGGCGCGGCAAGCTGAGGAGGTTCTCTGATGGCATCGACCTTCGAAGCTCAGGCGCCGACGACGACTCCCGAAGTCGGCGGGATGGGTCATTCCCGCAAGCGCGTCGAAGACGCCCGGTTCATCCGGGGCAAGGGCACCTACATCGAGGACATCAACCTGCCCGGCCAGCTGTGGCTCGACATCGTCCGCAGCCCATACGCGCATGCCCGGATCAAGGGCATCGACGCATCGGAGGCCCTCAAAGTCCCGGGTGTCGCTGCGGTCGTGACCGGCAAGGATCTCGAGGGCTACGGGCTCCACTGGATGCCGACGCTCGCGGGCGACAAGCAGGCCGTGCTGCCGGTCGACACCGTCCTCTTCCAGAGCCAGGAGGTCGCCGCGGTCGTCGCGACGTCGCGTTACGCGGCCGCCGACGGCGTGGCCGCAGTCCTCGTCGATTACGAGCCGCTGCCGGTGATCGTGGATCCGTACAAGGCGCTGGAGCCGGGCGCCCAGGTCCTTCGCGAGGACCGGGATCAGAAGGACAACCACATCTGGCACTGGGAGTCCGGCGACAGCTCCGCGACCGATGCGGCGCTCGAGGGCTCCGCGCTGCGCGTCAAGGAGCACATCTATCTGCCGCGCATCCACGTCGCCAGCATCGAGACGTGCGGCATGGTCGCCGACTGGGATGCCGTCAACGGCCACCTGACCCTGCACATGACCAGCCAGGCGCCGCACGTCATCCGGACCGTCGTCGCGATCATCGCGGGCGCTGCCGGCCTCCCGATCCCGGAGCACAAGATCCGGGTCAAGACTCACGACATCGGTGGCGGCTTCGGCGGGAAAGTCCCCGCATATCCGGGCTACATCCTCGCTGCCGCGGCCTCGTTCCTCACCGGCAAACCGGTCAAGTGGATCGAGGACCGGTCGGAGAACCTGCAGGCCGATTCGTTCGCACGCGACTACCACATCGACGCCGAGCTTGGCGTGTCGGCTGACGGCCGGATCACCGCGCTCAAGGCCAAGACGATCGCCGACCACGGCGCCTACGACGCCCAGGCGGCCCCGCTCAAGTTTCATGCCGGCCTGTTCAACGTCATCACCGGCTCGTACGACTATCCGAGCGCGTTCGTCGAGGTCGACGGGGCCTATACGAACAAGGCGCCCGGTGGCGTCGCCTACCGCTGTTCGTTCCGCGTGACGGAGGCGGTCCACGCGATCGAACGTCTGGTGGACATCGCCGCGCACGAGCGGGGCGAGGATCCCGCTGAGTTCCGGCTCCGCAATTTCATCCCGCCCGAGAAGTTCCCGTACACGTCACCGACGGGCTGGGAGTACGACTCAGGCGACTACGGCACCGCGCTGCGCAAAGCGATGGACCTGATCGGCTATGACGAACTCCGCCGCGAGCAGGCCGCGAAGCGCGAGCGCGGCGAGCTCATGGGCATCGGCATCTGCAGCTTCACCGAGATCGTCGGTGCCGGGCCATCGCCCGACTTCGACATCGTCGGGCTCAAGATGAACGACGGCGCCGAGCTCCGGGTCCATCCGACCGGGAAGGCGCTGCTCCGCATCGGGAGCCAGACGCAGGGCCAGGGCCATGAGACCACGTACGCCCAGATCGTGGCCGAAGAGCTCGGGATCCCGGCCTCCGACGTAGCGGTCGAGTACGGCGACACCGACACGGCGCCCTATGGCCTTGGCACCTACGGCTCGCGGTCCACACCGGTATCCGGAGCGGCCACCGCGATGGCCTCCCGGAAGGTCCGCGACAAGGCCCGCAAGCTGGCCGCCCACCTGCTCGAGGCGTCCGAGGACGACCTCGAATGGACGAATGGCAAGTTCAACGTCAAGGGCAGCCCGGACCGGGCCGTGACGATCCAGGACATCGCCTTCGCTGCCTACACGAATTTCCCGGTCGGGATGGAGATGGGGCTCGAGGCGGTCGATTACTACGACCCGCCCAACTTCACGTACCCGTTCGGCAGCTACATCTGCGTCGTCGACATCGATAAGGGCACCGGGCAGGTCAAGATCCGGCGGTTCGTGGCGGTCGACGACTGCGGCAACATCATCAACCCGATGATCGTGGACGGCCAGATCCATGGCGGTCTGACGATGGGGCTCGCACCGGCGTTGTACGAGGAGATCCCGTACGACGAGAACGGCAACAACCTGGCCGGCACGTTCATGGATTACCTCCTCCCGACGGCCGTCGAGACGCCGGCCTGGGAGACGGGCAAGACGATCACGCCGTCACCGCATCATCCGCTCGGGGCGAAGGGTGTGGGCGAGTCCGCGACCGTCGGCGCCCCGCCGGCGATCGCCAACGCCGTCGTCGATGCCTTGTGGCATCTCGGCGTGCGCCACATCGATATCCCGCTCACGCCCCAGAAGGTCTGGACCATCCTCCATGAGAAAGGCGTGAGCTGACGTCCACGTTCACTCGCGCAGCTGAGCTCGAGGCGGCCGGGCGGCCGTTCGCGGTCGCCACGGTCGTCGCGGTCCGTCGTCCGACGTCCGCCCGGCCCGGGGCGAGCGGGATCGTGCATCCGGACGGCAGCATCGAGGGCTGGGTCGGCGGGAGCTGCGCCCAGCCGGTCGTGGTCCGCGAGGCGCTCCGCGCCCTCGGCGACGGACAGCCGCGGCTCCTGCGGCTGTCACGTGACGGGCCCGGCGAGGGCCGCCGCGCCGATGGTGTGATCGAGCTCGTCATGACCTGTCATTCGGGAGGGACGCTGGAGATCTACGTGGAACCGCATCTGCCGACCTCGCAACTCTGGGTCGTGGGCACGACACCGATCGCGGGCGCACTAGCCTCGGTCGGAGCGGCCGCGGGCTGGAAGGTGACGGTCATCGACCCCATCGCCGAGGAGGATGCGTTCCCAGGCGCTCGCGTCCACCGGTCTGCCGACATCCGCGGCCTCGATCCGGAGGCCGCACCGTACATCGTGGTGGCGAGCCAGGGCATCTGGGACGAGGAGGCCGTGGGACTCGCCTTGACGAGGGAAGCGGCGTACGTCGGGCTGGTCGCGTCGCCGACGCGCTCATCCGTCGTGCGCGAATGGCTGCGCGAGGAGACGACGGTCGGGGAGGAACGGATCGCGGCACTCCGCGCGCCTGCCGGGATGGACATCGGGGCGGAGACCGCGGAGGAGGTCGCGCTGTCGATCCTCGCGGAGCTCGTCCAGGTCCGCCGCGGTCGCGCCGCTTTCGTCGCATCACCCGGTCCGGCTACGGTCGCAGGCGGGATCCCGGAATCGATCACGCTGGAGCCGGTCGTCGACGACATCGTCCTGACCGACCCCGTCTGCGGCATGACCGTGGACCCCGCCCACGCCCGGCACCTTGCCGAGCACGACGGTATCGTCTACGCGTTCTGCTCGATCGGCTGTCGCACGCGGTTCATCAAGGAGCCGGCGACGTATCTGAACGCGACCGAGTACTCGCCGATGCAGGACTGACCCGAGGCTCGAGCACCGGAGGCATCGGATGCATTTCGAAGGGACCGTCCAGATCAACGCCCCACGCGACCGAGTGTGGGCGTTCGTCATCGACCCGAACCAGGTCGGTCAGTGCGGCCCCGGCGTCGAATCGATCGAGGTCATCGACGACACTCATTTCAAGGCGACGGCCAAGGTCGGTGTCGGCTTCATCAGCGCGCGGTTCGTGGTGAACCTCGAGTTCGTCGATCTCGACGCCCCGAACGCGGCGACCATCAAGGCACACGGCCAGGCGCCGGGGAGTGCCGTCGACGCCGACGCACGCATGGAGCTGTCCGACGCCGATGGCGGTGGAACGACGATGGACTGGTCGGCCGAGGTGATCATCGCCGGGACGATCGCCAGTGTCGGAGCGCGGCTCATCGAGGGGACGGCCAACAAGATGATCGGCCAGACCTTCGATTGCATGCGGACCAAGCTCGAGGCTGCCTGAACGACACGCGCAAAGCGCGATGGAGCGCCTGCAGCGGGTCGTCGGTCCGCTCGCGACCAACGTCCACGTCCTCGCCGACCCACACTCGCGGGAGGCGATCGCGATCGACACCGCCACGCCGTGTCTCGCTTGGATCACGGATGAGCTGGCGGCTCGCGACTGGACGCTCAAGCTGATCGTCTCGAGCCACGGCCACTGGGACCACATCGGCGACAACGCCGCGGTCGCCAAGCACACCGGCGCCGATGTCGGTGCCCATCCGCTCGATCACGACCGCCTGATCCATCCGAGCACCAACGCACCGTTCGACATCCCGCCGTCGGTCCCGGCCGTCGACCTGGCTGAAGGCGGCGAGGTCCGGTTCGGGTCGATCCGCCTGCGTGTGCTCCATACCCCGGGCCACACGGAAGGGTCCGTTTGCCTGTACGAGCCCGACGAGGGCCTGCTGTTCAGCGGTGACACGCTGTTCGCGGGCGGCTGGGGCCGCGTGGACCTACCTGGCGGCGACCCTGACGCGATGGTCGCCTCGCTCGGGCGGTTCCTCGACCTCGAGGATGGCGTGCACGTGTTCCCTGGCCACGGCCCGGAGACGACGATCGGGCGGGAGCGTGCCTGGCTCGAGCTCGTCCGCGATCAGCGGCGGCTGCTGGCCTGAACCGTGGCCCCCTGGGTCACGACCGTCACCGGGACAGGGCACGCGGCGCGTAGCCGGCTCGGGACATCCTCGCCGAGCCACCGCGACAAGCCGCGCGGCAGCGTCGACACGATCACCTCGTCCGCCTCCTGACGCCGGAGGGCGTCACGCACCGCGTTCACGGGGTCGCGGTCGCCGACTTCGCCGTCGGCCTCGACGCCCATCTCCTTCAGGCGATCCAGCATCTCGTCGAGTCGCGCTGTGGCTGTCGCCCGCGACTCACCTTCATCCCAGCTGAGCCGACCGCCCCCGACACTCATGGGGACGACGACGTGGACCCGCAATGGTCCATCGGCGAGCCGCGCGGTGATCGCCTCGCGCAGGGACTCGCTCGTCAGCGTCTGGTTGGCCACGATCAGGTAGGAACGCATGATCGGATCCTCCAACGCGTCACGGCCATCATGCCACTACCGTTGGATACGTCCGATCAGCGCTCCAGGGTTCGCCCGTACGCCGATGTCCGCTGGTCGACCTCGAAGCCGAGTCTCTCGTACAGACCCAGCGCTCCGGTCGGGTTCTCGGTGTCGACGACCAGCATCGCGTCATCCATCCCTGCGGCGCGCAGACGGCGCAAGGACGCAGCGGTGATCGCGCGGGCCAGGCCGCGACGGCGCCATGGACGCCGGACACTGATCTTCTCGAGCCAGCCTCGCTTGACGCCGAGCCGCTCGTTCTCGTCAGACCAGATCCAGTTCTGGACGACGCCGGCGACCTCGTCGCCATCCCACGCCACGACCCACAGATCGGTATCGAGATCGGTCTTCTTGAACAGCGTCGCGAACTGCCGCTCGTCGTAGTCGTCCGGTTTCCAGTGGTCCTGGAACGCTTCGAACTCCGCATCGAAGATCGCCCGATGGTCGGCCGGTCGGACGGGTCGCAGCTCGATGCCGTGGGGCAGTGGCAGCTCCGGGATGTCGTCGAGCGTCGGGCGCCGCATGAGGAAGAACCAGCGGTCGACCGTGAAGCCTTCCGAGGTCAGCAGCGCCTGATGGCCGGTCTCACGCTCGGCGGTCCACGTGCGGATCGTCAGGGGATACGGGTCGCCCTGCGCCTCGGCGATCTCCCGGGCGCGTCGCAGGTTCTCGTACAGGAGCGCGCGGCCGAGCCCGCGTCGACGGTGTTCGGGCACGAGGTGGCCGTGCACGTCGTACATCGGCTGGCCAGCGCGAAGCGCTCGCTCCGCGGAGGTGACCGCGACGACCGTGCCGTCGATCTCGGTGAGGACGACGTCGGTCCTGGGATCCAGGCCCGATGCGCTTTCCATCTCCTCGCGCAGATTCGTGGCCGTCGGGAACCATGGGACGACGTCCTCGACGTTGGCCGCGTTCATGACGCGGGCCATCAGCTCATAGTCCGCGTCGGTGCCACGCGGGCGTCGGAATCGGAGGCCGTCGATCTGCGGGGCGTCGCCGATGTCGAGCCAGGCGTCGGCCGCGGCCACGTGTTCTCGCGTCGTCATCAGAGGGCTTCTCCGTATTTCTCGCGCATGTGCCGCGAGACCTGCTTGTGCACGTTCCGCCAGCGCTTCCGGTACTCGGCGTCGGCTCGGGCGTCACCCTTGCGTTCCGAGTACGCCAGCTCGCGCTCGAGCTTCTCGTGGCTCGCGAATCGATCCCGTCCAAGCCGGCCGTCGTCGATCGCGGCTTGGACGGCACATCCGGGCTCACCCTGATGGCGGCAGTCGCTGAAGCGGCACGCGGCGGCGAGCTGGGCGATGTCGTCGAAGGCCGTGTCGATCCCGTCGTCGGCGCCAGCGATCTCCAGCGAGCGGATGCCAGGCGTATCGATGAGGAACGCGCCGCCGGGTAGCTCGAACAGCTCCCGGTGCGTCGTCGTGTGGCGGCCACGCGAATCGTCCGCCCGGACCGCCGCGGTCGTCTGCCGTTGCTCACCCAAGAGGGCATTCACCAGCGTCGATTTGCCGACGCCGGACGAGCCGAGCACGACCGCGGTCTGATCGGGCGAGAGGAATGCAGCCAGATCCGCGACGTGGGCTCCGGTCCGTGCGGAGAGCACGACGATCGGCACGGCCGGTGCGATCGACTCGACTTCAAGGAGCCGCTGTTCGAGGTCGATGGCCACGTCCGCCTTGTTGAGGACGACGATCGGGCGGACGCCGCTCGACCAGGCCACCGCGAGGTAGCGCTCGAGACGGCGCAGGTTGAAGTCGTGATCGAGGCCGGCGACGAGGAACGCGACGTCGACATTCGCGGCAAGCACCTGCTCGTCGACGAGGTTCCCCGCCGACCGGCGGCTCGCGTCGGCCGCGCTTCGGACGAACGCGGATCGGCGTGGGAGCACGGAGGTGATCACCGTGGTGTCCGGCGAGGCAGCGTCGCCCGCGGCGAGGGTCACCCAATCGCCAACGGCCGGATAGTCCGAGGGCGCGAGCGCCTCGAACCGGAACCGGCCGGAGACCGCCGCCGACCGGTCGACCCCGTCCGGACCGCGCACGATCGACGTCTCCTTGTGGACGGCGATGACGCGGACCGGGACGGGATCCTGCACGGGCACTACCCGACCCTCTTGAGCTTGCCGGTGCGCTTGGCGTACCGCTCGGCTCGGCCGAACGCCCACAGCCCGAACGGGATGAGGACGATGCCAGACACGATCAAGGGCCAGACGTCGTAGAGCAGCTCGCTCACGGGCGTCCCGTGGATGAGCCCGGCTCGGACACCATCGAGGACGTAGGTCGCGGGTGACAGCCGCGAGAGTGCCTGCATCCACTCGGGCAGGACCTCGATCGAGTAGTACACGCCGCTGACCAGCAGGATGCAGGACTGCAGGACGAACGTCATCTGCGCGCCACGCTCGACGTACAGCAGCGGCAGGATCGCGGCGATCATGCCGATCCCCACGAAACTGAACGAGCCGAGCAGCATGAACGTCACCGCGGTCACCGGGTTCGCGCCGCTGAACGAGAGCTCGCGGAAGAAGAGCACGAGCACGACGAAGATCACGGCCGTGTGGACGAGGCCGTAGAGCATCGCGTACGTCACGCTGCCGAGCAGCTGCGCCCAGCGTCGGACCGGTGCCATGAAGGTGTACTCCAGGGTCCCTTCCCAGCGCTCGACGGCGATCGTCTCGGCGATCCAGCTGAAGACCACCGAGAGGTAGTTCCAGAAGATCGCTCCCACCATCAGCGTCAGGAGCAGCTCGGGGCTGCCCTGGTCGGCACCGATGAGCGAGATCGACAGCGCGCCCGCGACCGAATAGACCAGGAAAGCGATCTCCCAGCCCCAGTAGCGGCGTGTCAGAAAGAAGTTGCGCTCGATGAAGGCGTACGAGGCCTTCAGCTCATGGGCGACGATGGTCACGAGAGGATCTCCTCAGGGAGAGCCGGCTCGGCCCCGTTAGCGGGACCGAGCCAGTTCCAGTGCGGGATCCGCCGCGATGCGCTCGCCCACCGCGATGACGCGGCGGCCGATCGACTGGCGGATCGATGGACGGACCGGTGGCATGCTGTCCGAAGACCGGCGCTTGCGCGCGGCGTCCGCGATCAGCTCTTCCTGGCGATCACGCGCCAGTTCCAATGCCAGCTGGTTGAAGTTCACTGCTCTCACCTCCTTTCGGGTCATCTAGTCGACGTCCGGCTCTGCGTCGTCCTCGTCGATGTCGTCGTCGAGGGACCGGCCGGTGTAGGTCATGAACACGTCTTCGAGGGTCGCCGGGCGACCGAGCCGCTCCGCCGTCGTGGCCTTGAGGCCGTCGGGCGTGTCCTCGGCGACCACACGGCCCTCGTTGAGGACCGTGATGCGACCGCAGAGACGCTCGGCCTCGGCAAGGTCGTGGGTCGTGAGGACGATCGTCGCGTCGTGGGTCGCGTTGACCTCCTCGATGAACGCCTGGACATCGAGCTTGCTGCGCGGGTCGAGACCGGTCGTCGGCTCGTCGAGCAGCAGGAGCGTGGGACTCGTCAGCAGCGCTCGCGCGATGGCGACCTTTTGCTGCATGCCCCGGCTCATCTGCTCGACTGGCCGCCCGAGTCGCTTCTCGCTCACGCCAAGCCGCTCGAGGATCGCGACGGTGTCCCGCCGCGCGACCTTGCCGTCGAGCCCATAGAGGCGGGCCGCGAACAGCAGGTTCTCCATCGGGCTGAGCTTCTTGAAGAAGGCGGCGTCGACGCTGACCCGGTTGATCAGTCGCTTGACCTCCATCTCGTCGCGCTCGATGTCGTGTCCGAAGACCTCGACCCGGCCGCTATCGAGCGTCAGCAACCCGCTGATGAGCCGGATCAGCGTCGACTTGCCCGAGCCGTTGGCGCCGAGGATCCCGTGCACGTCGCCGCGCTCGAGGCGCATCGATACGTCCGTGATCGCGTCGACGGGCTTGCGGGCCCGGCCGACGACGAACGACTTGCTGACGCTCTCGATGAGGAGCGCGGGCGCCGCCGTCACACCGGCAGCCGAAGCGACGGGGATCGAGGTGGTAGTCGTCTTCAGTTGTTCGGTCAGGGTGGCGGTCACTGGAGGACTCCTGGTGGTGTGGGCGGGAAAGGAAGAGCCGCGGGCCTCGTCCGACGCTTTCGTCGGTGGGCCTCGCGGCTCTGGATCCCAGCCCTGCCACGGCAGGAGGCATCAAAAAAGCCGGGGGCCCGATCTGGCCCACGGCTCGTGGCTCTTCCGGTCGGCGGTCCTACCGCCAGCGGCTAGCTCGAGATGGGCGCAGATCTCCCGCGATCGACGGCGCCGATAGGCGCGATCGTGCGTCGGAGAAGGTGCGACATCTTCATGTTCCGAGCCGCCTCCGTTAAGGGAGTGGATGGTCGGGCGGTCCAAGCCCGGCGGGCAGTCTACGGGCGAGAGACGCCCCGAGTCAAGGTGGTGGGGTCAGGGCTCGGTCGGTTCGTCATCTGTGCCCCAGCCCGTATTCGAGAAGGTCGGGATGAAGCGGTAGCCGACACCCGGCACGGTGGCGATGAAGCGTGGGTGCCGATAGTCGTTTTGGAGCTTGATGCGCAGGCTGCGGATGTGGCGGTCGACGATGTTGCTCTCCGCGACGAAGTCGGTCCCCCAGATCGCGTCGAGGATCTCATCCCTCGTGAGGACGCGGCCGCTGCGGCTGGCGAGCAGATACAGAAGGCTCTGTTCGATCCCGCTCAGGTGGATGACGGACGATGCGGCCCGGACCTGGCGGTGAACGATATCGATCTCCATCTCGCCGAGCCTGATGGTCGGGACGATCGGCCGATCCGTCCCGGAGGCACGTCTGGCGAGCACCATGCACCGGGCGAGCAACTCCTCGGGTGAGAACGGGACGGTCAGGATGTCATCGACGCCGAGGTCGAATGCCTTCAGCTTCGTCTGCAGATCCCCACGCCGGGTCAGACCGAGTACCGGCAGCACGACGTCGCGTGCAACCTTGTTCGCGGTCCCGAGACGTTGCATCAGTGCCGCGCTGTCAACGTGATCCATGTCGACGACGCCGATGTGTGGCCGCCAGCCGTCGACGATCGACTCGGCGTCCGCCAGGTCATGGGCCGCTCGCACGACGAATAGCCCGTGATTGAGCGTCAGTTCGATCAGATCCACCAGTAGTGCGGTTTCGTGAAGGACGAGCGCACGGCGAGGTGTGTCGTCCGACGCTCCGGCCGTCTTCGCTTCATTCGTAGCGCTGCGCCGCGAAACCACGACCAATTCTAGGCATGCGTGTCGAGGACAAAGGATGAGTTCGGCACATGCTCAAGCGAGACGGAGGTCGAGGGGTATCGGAGGGCACGCGCGGGACGACCCAATCCCTTCACCGATGCCCCCAGCCTCGGACGAAACCGCCCCGCGGCGAGTGCCTCAGATGAAGATGCCGCGTGGGCCGGATCGCGTCATGACGGGTCGTCATACCCGGGCGTGAGCTGAGAGGCGGTGCCTCTCACTGAGGTTATGTGCCTGCCCCGGGGTCGTGGCCCTGCCGTTCTGCGCGATGCGTCCTGAAGACGTGGAAACCGACCTGCGCACGGTGTTGCGGAGAACGACGTCAGGCTGGAGATGACGCCGCTGCGCCTATGCGCCTCAGGATCTCCCTCAGGCTTGCCACAGCCAGCCCGACCACTTGATCGGCCGCGCCGTAGTAGACCGACAGGCGATCGCCTGCGTCGTCGAGCGTCCAGCCGCACGGGAAGACGACGCGGCCGACGTCCCCGATGATCTCGTATGGAGCCGCTGGGCCGAAGGCCCACTCATCCATCCGGCCCAGCACGACCCTGGGGTCGTCGCGATCCAGCAGCGCAAGCCCGGCACGATAGATGGGTCCGTCGGCCGTGGCGTGGACCCCGTGGTACATGATCAGCCAGCCCGCCGACGTTTCCAGGGGCGGCGGTCCAAGGCCGATCTTCCCGGCATCCCACCACGCGCCGTCACGCGCCTCCAGCAGCAGCGTGTGATCGCCCCAATGCCGCAGGTCTGGTGAGAATGAGAGCCACATGTGTGCGCCCCCGCGCAACGGCGATGGACGATGGATCATCGCCCAACGCCCGTCAAAACGGCGCGAGAACAGGGCAGCGTCCTTGTCCTCAGGTGGCATGACCGGGCCCAGACGTCGCACCGTTCGGAAATCTGGTGTCATCGCCAGCGATACGAGTGGCCCACGGCGACTGTACGCGGTGTAGGCGATCGCCCACTCTTCGAGCTCTGGCAACCAGGTCAGGCGGGGATCCTCGCAGCCCCAGATCTCCTCGGGAAAATGCTCCGTATCGGACCGCAGCAGCTGTTCTGGGTCGAACCGCCATCCGGAGACGCCGTCCTGGCTCCGCACTACGTGAAGACCGGAGATCCCCCGAAGGTCCTCGACGCGAGCCAGCAGGATCGTCTCGTTCCGGACGCGAGCTGCTCCGGGGTTGAAGATCGAGTTCGCTGCGTACGGGACATCGTCAGCCGTCAGGATGGGGTTCGCGGCGGATCGCTCGAACAGCGGGGCGCTCCTCGGACCCATCACGCGTTCACGCCGATGGGGGTGACCCCTTCATCCCGGGAGCGACG
>DATNFQ010000213.1:0-5517 GCA_035606295.1 Patescibacteria group bacterium | reverse complement strand
GAGTTCTTCACGAAGATCGGGGTCCCCTACTACTGCTTCCATGACCGCGACGTGGCGCCGGAGAGCGAGCGCTTCCCCGAATTCCGTTCGAACCTCGATGCGCTCGTCGCCGACGCGGAGCGGTACCAGGACGAGACGGGCGTCCGCTTGCTGTGGGGCACGGCGAACCTCTTCACGCATCCGCGGTATCAAGGCGGGGCGGCGACCAATCCCGATCCCGAGGTCTTCGCCTACGCGGCGGCGCAGGTGAAGCACATGATGGAGATCACCCAGCGTCTCGGCGGCCAGAACTACGTGCTGTGGGGCGGGCGCGAGGGCTACGACACGCTGCTCAATACCGACCTCAAGCGCGAGGGCGACCAGCTCGCCCGGTTCCTTCATCTCGTCGCCGAGCACAAGCACAGGATCGGCTTCGAGGGTCAGCTGCTCATCGAACCGAAGCCGATGGAGCCGACCAAGCACCAGTACGACTACGACGTCCAGACCGTCCACGGCTTCCTCGTCAGCCATGGGCTCGTCGATGAGTACCGCGTGAACATCGAGGCGAACCACGCGACGCTCGCGGGCCACAGCTTCCATCACGAGGTCGCCTTCGCCGTTGCGACCGGGATCCTCGGCTCGATCGACGCGAACCGCGGCGACCCGCAGAACGGGTGGGACACCGACCAGTTCCCGAACTCCGTGGAGGAGCTGGCGCTGCCGATCTACGAGATCCTCCAGCACGGTGGCATCGCCCCGGGCGGCTTCAACTTCGACGCCAAGTTGCGCCGCCAGAGCACCGACCGGACCGATCTGTTCTACGCCCACATCGGGGCGCTCGACACGCTCGCACGCGCACTCTTGGTTGCCGCCGACCTCGTCGAGCGGGGTGAGCTCGTCAAGCGCAAGGCCGACCGGTACGCCGGCTGGGATGGGTCACTGGGGAGCGCGATCCTCGACGGCCGGGAATCCCTAGAGTCACTCGAGGCAAAGGTCACCTCGGGCGAGGTGGCGCCGCGACGCGAGTCGGGGCACCAGGAGCTCCTCGAGAACATCGTCAACCAGTCGATCTGGGCGGCGGATCCCTCGAAGGCGACGTCCGACTCCGGGCGCTGACGTCGTGGCCTACGTCGTCGGCATCGACGCGTCGACGACGGCGACCAAGGCCGTCCTCGTCGACGAGGCAGGCACCGTCGTCGGCATCGGGTCGAGCGGCTACGGATATGACATCCCGCAGCCCGGCTGGACCGAGCAGTCAGCGGACCTGTGGTGGGACGGCGCGGTCATCGCTATCCGCGAGGTCCTGGCTTCGACCGGCGTGGCGGGGGAGGAGGTCGCGGCGGTCGGCCTGACCGGGCAGATGCACGGGCTCGTCCTGCTGGACGATGCCGACCGCGTCCTGCGACCCGCGATCCTCTGGAACGACCAGCGGACGGCGCACGCCTGCGATGAGATCCGAGAAGCCGTCGGGCCGGAACGGTTGATCGCGATCACCGGGAATACGGCCTTGACGGGCTTCACGGCCCCCAAGCTCGTCTGGGTACGTGACCACGAGCCCGAGGTGTGGTCGCGTGTCGCCCACGTGCTGCTGCCGAAGGACTACGTCCGGTTGCGGCTGACCGGCGAACACGCCCTCGACAAGGCCGACGGCGCGGGAACGCTGCTGTTCGACCTCGACGCCCGTGACTGGTCACCCGCGGTGCTCGATGCGCTCCGGATCGACAGGCGCTGGCTGCCGCCGACGTTCGAGGGGCCGGAGGTCACGGGGCGGGTAACGCCAGCGGCGGCCGGAGCGACCGGATTGCGTGCCGGTACCCCGGTCGTGGCGGGCGGGGGCGACCAGTCGGCCAATGCGGTGGGGGTCGGGGCCGTTGAGCCGGGCGTCGTCGCCCTCTCACTCGGCACCTCGGGCGTGGTGTTCGCGACGACCGAGCGCGCGCTGCGCGACCCGGCTGGCCAGGTCCACGCGTTCTGCCACGCCGTCCCGGGCCGGTGGCACCTGATGACCGTGATGCTGTCGGCGGCCGGGAGCCTGCGCTGGTTCCGCGACACGCTGGCGCCGGGAGAGGACTTCGGCCCGCTCGTCGGATCGGCCACAGCGGCGTCTGCTGCCTTCGACGGGCTGTTCTTCCTTCCGTACCTGACCGGGGAGCGCAGCCCGCATCCGGACCCACAGGCCCGTGGCGCGTTCGTCGGCCTGAGCATCACCCAGGAGCGACCGCATCTCACGCGGGCCGTCCTCGAGGGTGTGGCGTTCGGGCTGCGCGACGGCCTCGACCAGATGACGGCGACCGGGATGCCGGCACCGGCCCAGATCCGCGCGTCGGGTGGCGGGACGGCGAGCCCGCTGTGGCGCCAGATCCTCGCCGATGTCCTCGACGCGGAGCTGGCGACGGTCAGCACGACCGAGGGCGCGGCGTTCGGGGCGGCGCTGCTGGGTGCCGTCGGCGCGGGCTGGCATCCGTCGGTCGAGGACGCGGCGGCCGCGTTCGTACGGGTCAGCCCGGCGGCATCACCCGGACCGGATGCACCTCGGTACGCGGAAGCGCACGCGACGTACCGCTCGCTCTACCCCGCGCTCGCGCCGATCTTCCACGCGACCCCGAAGGGGGTCTGACGCCGGCCTAGGTGTGTAGCTCGAGCTGCTCGAGCTCCTTCTCGGTCGCTTCGTCCGGCCGCTTGCCGAGGATGATCATGCTCACGATCTCGTCCGGCGTCACGGAGGTCTTGTCGACCGTGTCCACGATCTGGCCGTGGTACATGACGCTGATCCGGTCCGACAGGTCGAACACGTCATGGATATCGTGGCTGATCAGGAAGATGCCGATCCCTTCCTCTTTGAGTTGTCGGATGAGGTTGCGCACCTGGGCGGTCTCGGCCGGGCCGAGGGCCGCAGTCGGCTCGTCCATGATCAGGATCTTCGCGTTGAAATAGACCGCCCTCGCGATGGCGACGGCTTGGCGCTGGCCGCCGGACAGCGAGCGGACCGCCATCTTGAACCGGGTGAAGTTCGGATTGAGGCGGCCCATGATCTTCCGGGTCTCGGCTTCCATCGTCGAGTCATCCAGCGATCCGAGTCGCGTCGTCTTCTCGCGACCCAGGAAGACGTTGCCGGGCGCATCGATGTTGTCGGCCAGCGCGAGCGTCTGATAGATGGTCTCGATGTTGTAGCTCTTGGCGTCACGCGGATTGCGGATCGTCGCGGGGGATCCGTTGACCATGATCTCGCCGCTGTCGGCAGGCCGGGCGCCCGACAGCACGCGCATGAGCGTCGACTTGCCGGCGCCGTTACCCCCGACGAGGCCGACGACCTCACCCTCGTGCAGATCAAGGGTCACGTTCCGGACCGCGTGGACGCCACCGAAGGCGACGTTGATATCACGCATCTCGACGATCGGCGGTGCCGCCACGGTCGTCATCGTGCGCTCGCCGTGGTGCCGCGCCGACGGTTCAGCGTGTCGAAGCCGACGGCAAGGATCAGCACGATCCCAGCCACGACGTTCTGACCCGGCGAGTTGACCCCGATGAAGCTCAGTCCATAGGCCAATGCCGCAAGGACGAACGCGCCGAGGACGGCGCCCGGGATCGTCCCGATGCCGCCTGCGAACGACGTCCCACCGACGACCGCGGCCGCGATCACGTAGAGCTCATAGCTCTGACCGACGTCGAGCGTCGCGCCATTCAGGCGGGCCGACGCGATCGCGGCGGCCAGGGCGCAGAGGACGCCCATCAGGACGTACGTCTTGAGGATCGTCCAGCGGGTGTTGATACCGGCGAGCTCGGCCGCGTCAGGATTCCCGCCGTAGGCGTACACGTACCGGCCGAACCGCCGGCGATTGGCGATGAAGGTCATGACGAGCGTCACGACGAGTAGCAGGATCAGCGGGTTCGGGAAGCCCGCCGGGATGTGCCAGCCGCCCGCAGGCTTCGGGCCCCAGTTCTGCTGCGCCGCGATGCGGTCGGCGAGGCCCTCGGGCCAGAAATTGTTGTTCGCGAAGTTCGCGATGCCGAGGACGACGACGCAGCCAACGACGCCGAGGAGCACCTCGGCCCACATCGGTCGCACCGGGAACCCGAACCGACGTCGCTGGCGACGGCCGTTGATGAGGAAACCGACGATCGCGATACAGCCGACGATCGCGAGTGCCCAGGTGAGGGGCCCGCCGAGGGAGCCCTGCGCCCCGCCGCCGATGAGCTGGAAGTTGGCGTCGAGGCCCGAGACGGCCGCGCCGCTCGAGAGGTACCAGACGACGCCACGGATCGACAGGAGACCGCCCAGGGTCACGATGAACGACGGCACGCCGATGTAGGCGATGATGAACCCCTGGAGCGCACCGATCGCCGCGCCGAGCGCGATCCCGAGCGCGAGGGCGATGGCCCAGCGGAAGGGGAAGTCCGCCGAGAGGCCGAGGACATCCGGGAGGATGTTCGTCATCAGTAGGGCGTAGGTCATCGCGATGACGCCGACGAGCGACCCGACGGACAGGTCGATGTTGCGCGACACGATCACCAGCACCATCCCGGTCGCGATGATCGCGATGCCGGACGCCTGGACGGCCAACGTGACCATGTTGTTCGGCGAGAAGAACTTCCCGCCGCTGATGATGTTGAACCCGATAAGGATCGCGATGAACGCGATGAGCATGCCGAACAGACGGACGTCGATCTCGGTCTGGGCGAGGAGGCCGGACAGCGACGTGCGAGCCGGCGGCTGCGCCTGGCCGGGTACCGCGGGGGTGGCGTCGACAGCGTTCGTCACGGCAGCCCTCCTGGGCCGGATGATAGCGACTGCGCCCCCGGGATGACCCGGGGGCGCAGGACTAGGAGCGTTTCGTTCCGGTCAGGCGACCGTCACGAGCAGAACGCTACGGGGGAGGGGCCGGAGGCCGCCTTCTCGCAGAGCTTGTCCTTGGTGATCCAGCCACCGTCGACGACGGCGTTGATGTTGTCCTGGGTGATCGGGGTCGGCTGCAGGATGTACGACTTGACGGTGTTGCCACCCGGGGTCGTGAAGTCCTGCGGGGTCGGGCTCGTCGGGGCGACCTTCGGGTCGACCAGGCCGCTCGGGAGCGACATGTCGGCCGGCGCGGTGCCCTTGCAGAGCTCGAGCGCCGTGGCGCCGGCGACCTTGCCGAGCTCGTTGGCGTTCTTCCACACGTCGACGTACTGGATGCCAGCGGCGACGTTCTGCAGGTTGGCTTCGTCGCCGTCCTGACCGCTGAGCGGCGGATACCCGTAGCTCTTCGAGGTCAGGGCGCCCGCGACGCCAAGTGCCGTGCTGTCGTTCTCGGCCAGGACCGCGTCGATCTTCTTCCCGTCAGCGACCGCCTTATCGATGATCGCTTCCATGTTCGTCTGCGCCTTCTCGGTCTTCCAGGCGTCGGTGTAGGTGCCGGCGTCCTTGGGCCATTCGGTGCCGCCCATGTTCAGGATGTTGATCTTCTTGGCATCGACCGCGGCCTTGAGGCCTGCGTCGTCCCAGCCCTTTGGCAGGAACGTCGAGGCATTCGGGTCGCCCGGGTCGCCCTTGATCAGGAC
>DATNFQ010000212.1:0-12774 GCA_035606295.1 Patescibacteria group bacterium | reverse complement strand
CGAGCTGATCGAGCAGTACGCAGCCACGATCCGGTCTGTCATGGCCGATCCGGAGCGGTTCCTCGGGTCCGCGGCGACCCCGCCGCCCGTGCCGGCCTGAGGACGACGATGTCCGACCCGATCCGCATCGGTCTTCTCGGGGCCGGCTGGATCACCCGCGCCCACGGCCACGCGCTCCACACGCTCAACCACGTGACGCCGCTCGGCCGGCCGATCGAACTGGCGGCGCTCGCCGCACGCACCGCGGACCGCGGCCTGGCGATGGCCCGCGATCTCGGCATCGACCGCTTCACGACCGACTGGCGGGAGGTGGTCGACGACCCCGACATCGATGTCATCGCGGTCCTGCTGGGGGAGACCGCGCACCTCGAGGCGACCGAGGCGGCGCTCGCGCTCGGTAAGCCGGTCCTCTGCGAGAAGCCGCTGGGCCGCGATCGCTTCGAGGCAGCGGCGCTGCTCGACGACGCGCGACGCGCAGGCGTCCACGCGGCGGTCGGCTTCAACTACCGCTATATGCCGGCGATGCGTCTCGCGCGCGAGATCGTCGACAGCGGCCGGTTGGGCCGCTGTCTCCAGTTCCGCGCGGTCTACCTCCAGGACCACGCGGCGGGGACCTCGCCGAGCCGGAAACCGAATGCCTCGCGGGCGATCACCGACTACTGCCACATCATCGATTTCATGCGCTATCTCGGGAACGAGGCCGAAGCGGTGCAGGCCACGGCCGCCAAGCTCACCGCGGCCGACATCGGGGTCGATCTCGAGGACGCGTACGTCGCGGCCGTCGAGCTGCGTGGCGGCGGCATCGCCTCGCTCGAGGCGTCGCGCGTCGCGTGGGGCTGGAAAGGCCGTCAGGTCATCGAGTTCAACGGGACCGAGGGCTCGCTCTGGTGGGATATGGAGGATCTGAACCGCCTCCACGTGTTCTACCCGGGCGATGAAGCGGACGGGACCGGTGGGTTCCGCGACATCCTGGTGAGCCAGCCCGATCATCCATTCATGGACATGTGGTGGCCGCCAGGTCATACGGTCGGCTGGGAGCACAGCTTCGCCCACGAATGGCGCGACTTCCTGACCGCGGTCATCGAGGATCAGCCGCTCCCCGTCGAACAGGCAAGCTTCGAGGACGGCTACCAGGCGGCGCTGATGTGCGACGCCGTCATCACGGCCGCCACCGAGAAGCGGCGCGTCACGCTGGCCGAGATGGCCGCCACGGTCAGTGCGGGCGAGGTTCCTGCATGACCGACGCGCGCACACTCGGGATCGGCATGGTCGGCGCGGGGACGATGGCGGGCGCCCATAGCCTGGCCTTGTCGATGCTCCCGCCGCTCTACCCGGACCTGCCTCTCCGACCGCGCCTCGTCGCCGTCGCCGACGTCAACGAACGGTTGGCATCCCGGCTGGCCGAGCGCTACACCTACGCGCGCGTGGAGCCCGACTGGCTCTCCCTGGTCGAGGCGCCAGATGTCGATCTCGTGGTGACGTGTCTGCCACCGTCGTACAACCGCGAGGTGGTGCTCGGCGCGGCGGCCGCGGGCAAGCACGTCGTCAGCGAGAAACCGCTCGCGACCGATGCCGAGACCGGGGCGGAGCTGCTGACCGCGTGTCGTCGGGCGGGTGTCTTCCATGGACTCGGCGCCGCGTACCGCTGGACCCCGGCGCTCCGCGCGATCCGCGAGCTCATCGACGGAGGGGAGCTCGGCGAGATCCGCAGCATCCGGGCGACCTTCCTGCTCGACTACGCGGCCGATCCCGACGTTCCGCTGCTCTGGCGCTTCCAGAAGGCCCTCGCCGGTGGCGGCATCGCGATCGATACCGGCTATCACCTCGCCGACACCGCCCGCTATCTGGTCGGCGAGATCGACACCGTGCAGGGCCTCACCGCGATCGCCTACCCCGAGCGCCCGCTGCCGGGCGCCGACGCGATCGGCAACCGCGGCGGATCGGACGCAGGCACCGGGGCCGTGGCGATGGGCGCAGTCGACGTCGAGGATGCGGCGGCGGCGATCGTCACGTTCGAGAACGGCGCATACGGGGTCCTCGAGACCAGCCGCGTGACCCGCGGCCGGCGGGTGGCGATGGAGGTGGAAGTGTCCGGGACGATCGGGTCCGCGAGATGGGACCTCGAACGCGGCAATGAGTTCCAGGTCTGTCTCCCGAGCGACGAGGCGACCCTCGGCTACCGGCGCGTGCTCGTGAATGCGCAGCATCCCGGCGCGGCCGAGCTGCTCGTCGGCGGGGCGGATGGGACGTCGGTCGGCTGGATCGGCCAGGTCTGCGCGATGTGGGCCGAGTTCCTGACCGCGATCGACGAGGGTCGCGGCGCCCATGCGGACTTCGAGGACGGCGTCCGCGACAGCGCGGTCATCGACGCGCTCTACGCCTCGGCGGTGAGCGGTGCCCGGACCGCGGTCGTCCTCCCTGCGTCCGTCGCCCAGGCGCTGACGGCATGACGACCGTCGACCGCCGTCCGGTGCTGGAGCCGACGCTGGATTGGCCGATCCCGACCGACGCGTCTGCCGCGCTCCATGAGCGCGCAAGCCGCGTCTCGCCGGGTGGCGTCCAGGGTGAGGGGCGCGGCGCCCGGCCGTATCCCCTGTTCATGACGCAGGCGCAGGGGTCGCGCATCCGCGACGTCGACGGGAACGAGTTCGTCGACTTCCACTCGTCGTTCGGCGCGGTCCTGCTCGGTCACAACGACGCGCGCGTCAATGCCGCTGCGCGGCGAGCGATGGACGAGCATGGCGTCTCGTTCTCAGCGGCGAACCCGCTCGAGGTCGAGCTCGCGGAGCGGCTCGTGGGGATGATCCCCTCGGCCGACCAGGTCGTCTTCGCGTGCACCGGGACGGAGGCGACGTTCCACGCGATCCGTCTCGCCCGAGCGTTCACGGGGCGCGAGCGGATACTCAAGTTCGAGGGCAATTACCACGGCTGGCACGACTACGTCGCCTGGAGCCACCACTTCGCCACGGAGGACGACGGCGAGCCGACACCGGTCGCCGCATCGGCGGGGATCCCGGCCGCGGTCCGCGATCTGGTGGTCGTCCGCGAGTACAACGACGCCGAGGGTGTCCGCGAGACGCTCCGGCGCGAGGGCGACACCATCGCCGCGGTCATCCTCGAGCCGGTGTTCCACAACGCCGGCGTGGTCCTGCCGGACCCCGGTTTTCTCGAGACGTTGCGCGAGGCCTGCACCGAGGCGGGGACACTGCTGATCTTCGACGAGATCATCACGGGCTTCCGGCATGGGCCGGGTGGCGCGCAGGAACGTTTCGGCGTGACGCCGGACCTGACGACGCTCGGCAAGGCCATCGCCAACGGCTTCCCGATCTCGGTCCTGTGCGGCCGGGGCGACATCATGGACCGCCTCGGACCGAAGGGCGATGTCCTGTTCGCGGGCACCTTCGCCGGTCACACGCTCGATGTCGCGGTCGCGCTCGAGGTCACCGGCATCGTCCAGGAACGAGCCATCCACCAGCACCTCGCGACACTGGGCCGCCGTCTCACCGACGGCATCCAGGCGACGATCGAGGAGACGGGCGCACGGGTCCAGGTCCGCGAGTCCGCCGGCGTCTGGACGATCTACTTCACGGACTCGCCGATCCGCAAGTTCCGTGACTTCGCCCGGTTCGCGATGGACAAGGACCACCCGATCCAGCGCGCGTACCGCGGCTGGCTGCTCGAGCGTGGGATCTACGTCCACCCGCACTACATGATCCGGGGCTTCCTCACCGGCGCCCACACGGAGGACGACGTCGATCGGTTGGTCGAGGCGACCAACGAGTTCCTCGTCGCCCATCGCGCCGAGCTCGCCGCGCCCGACTGACGTCTTCGAAACGTCCCGGTCTGGACGGTCTCGTATCGCCGGCCGCTAGGCCTCGATGATCGGTCGCATGAAGGCGGCGGCCTTCTCCACCGACGCCTCGGGCGGCAACCCCGCGTCCTCGTTCTCGATCGACAGCGCGTCGTGGTAGCCGGCCGCGCGCAGCTCGTCGACGAAGGCCGTCCACCACGCTCGATCGTGGATCGCGCCAGCGGTCCGGAACACCCAGCCGCGATGCGCCGGGTCGGCGAACGGCCTCGAGTCGAGCACGCCCGCGATGGCCGCCTGGTCGGCGACGATCTCGGTGTCCTTCAGGTGCACATGGCGCACCGCCGGCCCGAGCGCCCGGACGACCGCCAGCGGATCCATGCCCTGCCAGAAGAGATGCGACGGATCGAGGTTGACCGCGATGATCGGTCCGACCGCGTCGCGCATCCGTTCGTAGGTCGGGACGTTGTACACGAGGTGCAGCGGATGCAGCTCGAACGCGAGGGCTTCGATGCCGGCGGCCTTGGCCTCGGCGCCGAGGCCCTGCCACAGCGCCGTGGCCTGGTCCCACTGGCGCTCGAGCAGTGCCATCGATCCCTCGGGCCACGGGTACCACACGAAGTTCACCGCCGTGCCACCCGGACCGTCGCCCGGGTTCCCGGACATCGTGACGAGCTTGGTCACCCCGAGCTCCGCGGCGAGCCGGATGGTCGAGCGGATGATCGCGACGTGCCGCTCGCCGACCGCAGGGTGGAGCGGCCACGCGGAGCAGTTGAGCGCCGCGATCCGGAGCCCGCGCGAAGCGAACGCGTCGCGGAAGGCCCTTCGGCGCCCTGCATCCCCGAGGAGCTCGTCGAGACGTAGATGCGGCGCGCGCGACTGTCCACCAGTGGCGATCTCGATCGCGGTCGCCCCGACCCGGGCGGCGACGTCGAGCGCCTCCTCGAAGGAGTGCTCGGGCAGCGAGTCGGTGTAGAGGCCGAGCTCCATCCGCTGCAGGTCGCCGTCGACGCTCAGGCGGCCGTCAGGCCGGCGTGACGACGACCTTCGTCGCCGCACCCGAGCGGAGCAGGTCGAGACCTTCCGGCAGCCGGTCCAGCGGCAGTACGTGCGTGACGATCGGCTCGAGGTTGAGTGCCTCGTTCTCGACCAGCCGGATGGCCGTCGGGAACGTGAACGCCGTCACGTACGAGCCGAGGACCGTCAGCGATCGCTCGGTGATCGTGTACTGGTGGATCGGCGGACGAGCCTGCTGGTTCTGTCCGAACAGCACGATCCGGCCGCCGAGCGCGGCGTGCTCGACCGCTGTCCCGAACTGACTGCCGACCGCATCGACGACGATGTCCGCGCCGTAGGGGAGTAGCTCCCGGCGTCGGGCGTCGAGGTCGGTGGGGGCGACGACAAGATCCGCCCCGACCGCCGTGGCCACGGCGCCCCGATCGGGTTGGGGCTCGACGACGATGACGGGTCCGGCGCCAGCCGCCTTGAACATCGCCAGGAACAGACAGCCGATCGCGCCGGCACCGAAGATGACGGCCGACTCTCCCGGTCGCGGGTTCGCCTTGTTAACGCCGTTCACCACGCACGCGAGCGGCTCGATCAGGGCGGCGATGCGGGCCGACGGGACATCCGACAGCGGGAAGACCGCGTGGGCGGGCGCCTTGACCTTCGCCGCCAGGGCTCCGTCGCGGAAGATGCCCAGCGCGCTGACGTTCTCGCAGCTTGCCGGCCGGCCGGCACGGCACGGGCCGCAGACACCGCACTTCGGGTCGGGATCGACCGTCACGCGTTGTCCCACCGTGAACCCTCCGGCGTTCGCGCCGACGGCGCTGATGCGCCCGATGAACTCGTGGCCCATCACGACGCCCACGTCGGCCGGGTGACCCGGGGGCACGTTCAGGATCTGCAGGTCGGTGCCGCAGACGCCGCACGCCTCGACATCGATGACGACATCGTCGTCGGCGTCGACCCTTGGCTCGGGGACATCCTCGAGCTCGACGACACCGTCGCCCTTGAAGACCGCGGCACGCATCAGCCGTATCTCATGCGGGTGGGGTGGCGGCGCGGCGGCGTCGGCCCGGCAACCGTCGCCGGCCTCGACCGAGCACCACCGATGCGATGCCGAAGATCAGCAGCGTCGCGACCAGCATCACCGTCGCGACGGCATTCACCTCCGGCGTCACCCCGAACTTGATCTTCGTGTAGATGTAGGTCGGCAGCGTGAGCTGGTTGCCGACCGTGAACCACGTGATCACGAACTCGTCGATCGAAAGCGTGATGCAGATCAGGGCGCCGGCCAGGATCGCCGGAGCGATGAGTGGCAGCACGACGTGGCGGAGCGTGCGGCGTGGTGACGCGCCGAGATCGGCGGCGGCCCATTCGAGCTTGCGGTCGAAGCTCTGCAGACGCGAGGCGACGATCAGCACGACGAACGGGACGGTGACGACGAGCTGGCCGGCGATGACGGTCATCAGCGACAGGTTCGCGTGGACCGCTCGCGAGAAGAAGATCAGCAGGGAGATGCCGATCAGTACGCCTGGGACCATGATCGGCATCGTGAAGGCGATCCGGACCCCGTTCGGGTAGCGGAGCCGACCGCGCACGAGGACGAAGGCCGCCATCGTGCCGATGATGGTCGCGAGGACCGCCACGATCAGGGAAACGCTGATCGTGTTCCCCACCGCCGACAGCAGCTGGCGGTTGTTGATCATCACGTCGTACCAGTGCAGCGTCGGGCCCTGGATGGGGAAGCTCGGCGTCTGGGACGCGTCGAACGAGAACGCGACCATGAACACGATCGGGAGATAGAGGAACAGCATCAGGAACGCGAAGATCAGCCGCAGTCCCCAACGCGTGAGCCCCGCGTAGCGACTGACCGGCATCGTCTCCAGCGGATCGACGTTCTTAGCCACGGGCGTACACGTCCTCGACCCGCAGGTACTTGCGGAAGATGATCAGGAGGACGGTCACGAAGGCCACGATCAACAGGCCCAGGGCGGCGCCCTGTGGGACGAGCGCGTTCTTGAAGAACGTCTGGATCAGGTTGGCGATCAGCAAGCCTGAGGCACCGCCGACCATCGATGGCGTCAGGAACTCGCCCAGGATCGGGATGAACACGAAGATCGCAGCGGTGATGAGGCCGGGCCGGATCTGCGGCAGCAGGATGTAGCGGAAGGCTCGGGATGGGCTCGCACCGAGGTCCTGCGCCGCCGTCAGCTGGGTGTAGTCGAACCGCTCGAGCGAGGCGTACAGCACGAGGATCGCGAACGGCAGGTACACGTACGTCAGGACGATGAACGTGCCGATGTCGTTGTAGACGAACAGGCGCGATGGCTCGGAGATCAGCCCGAGACCCATCAGGACCTGGTTGAGCGCGCCCTTCTCACCAAGGATGGCCTGCCATGAGTAGACGCGGAGCAGATAGCTGGACCAGAACGGGACGATGATGACGAGCAGGGCCACGCGGGCCCAGCGGCGCGAGATGTAGCGCGCGAGGAAGTACGCCACGGCCAGGGAGAACAGGAGGCAGATCGTGGTCACCGCCGCGCCCATGGCGACGGTCTTGGCCAGCGTGCGGACGTACGCGCCGGTCTGGAAGAACTGCGCGTAGTTGTCCAGGTTCCACGTCGGGACGATGTCGAGGTTCGCGTTCGTCGTCCACAGCGAGAAGATGAACATGACCGCGAGGGGTACGAAGAAGAGCACCCCGAGCAGAAGGCCCGCGGGCAGGAACGGGGCAAGCTCCCGCAGCCGCGCGGTGCGGCCGCGGGAGGCGACGGTCGGCGGGGCCACGTCGACCCCACCGACCACTTCGGCTGTCATGGTCGGCGTCTAGCTCGTGCCGAACACCTCGTTGAACAGCTGGATGGATTTGTCGGTCGACGTCCCGGGGCCCTTGAGGACCATGGTCGGTAGCACGTCGGGCGCCTTGGCATAGAGGTAGCGGTCGGCCTGATCCTTCTTGCCCTGATCGGTCAGGATCTGGTAGGCCTTCTCGTTGAACAGCGGCCGTCCGTTCGCGAGGAAGTTCTCGGCGATGAGCTCGGCCTGCTGTGACTGCTCCAGGAACGGCTTGATGAGCGCCTTGTTGACGCCCTCCTTGACGATCATCTCGCCGTCGTGCCAGCCGACGGTGCCCTCCTTCGGAACATACCCCTTGATCTCCGGTCCGCCGCCGTCCTTGACCCGGTCCTCGTTGCCGAGGTTGCCGGTGATCAGCCAGGCTTCACCGCTGATCATGGACGCGACGCTGTCGGTCGCCTGCTGGGCGAACTTCAGGACGTTCGGCTTGAGCTTCTCGAGGTAGCCCTTGACGGTCGTCAGCTGATCGTCGGTCAGGTCGTACGGCTTGTCGAAGCCAGCCGCACGGGCCATGTACGCGACGATCTCCTCCGGCTGGTTCTCGACGACGACGCGGCCCTTGTACTTCGGATCGAGCAGGACCTGCCAGTCGTTCGGATCGCCGGTGACCTTGGCTGGGTCGTAATAGATCATGATCGGCGACCAGCCGAACGGGTACGCCATGTACCCCTCGGAGCTCTGCCAATACGGGAACTCGCGAGCGAACGAGTACAGCTGCGAGGAGACCTTGAGCTCATTGATGTCGAACGGCTCGATGAGCCCGTCCTTGGCGTAGGCGTTTGGCACCCACATCGCGTCGCCCGAGATCTTGTCGAGCTGGCCCTTGACCTCCTTGAGCTTGGCGTAGCCCTCGGCGTTGCCGGCGAGCTCGGAGATCGCGGTGTTGATGTTGGTGTCCTTGGCGATCTTGTCCAGCTGTGACTGGATGTAGTGGTCGCTCCAGGTCATCCAGTTGAACGTCCCGGTCGTCGCGGCGCCGCCGCCACCGATCACGTTGCATGCCTGAAGCACGCCACCGAGCGCCGCGGTCGCACCGACGGCACCGGTCAATTGCAGAAATCTCCGACGTGAGTGGGTCTGGTCAAGCACGGTCATACGGCTTCTCCTCCACCATCTACCCCCTCTAGGGTCTGCGCTTCGTCGCCGGCGGCGACGATGGTTGATTCGCGTGGATCCCACCAGACGTGCACTTCCTGATCGACCATCTCCTCCTCGGCTGCCCCTTCGTCCGACTCGCGAAAGTGGATGGCAACGAGGGTCCCGGCGTCGGTCTGGACCGTGATCCTCGTGTGGGTTCCCATGAATGCGACGTTGCTGGTCCGGCCCTTGACGACGGCCGGTGACCGTTCGTCGTTCGGTGGCGCCTCCCCGATCGAGACCGATTCGGGACGGACCATCAACTTGACCGGCCCATTCGGCGTGACGGACGGCACGCGGGCCGGCAGGATCGTGCCATTCGAGAGCTTGAACGCCGGCGCGCCGCCGCCGTTCGTCACCGTGCCGTCGAGGAAGTTCGATTCCCCGATGAAGTCGGCGACGAACCGATCGACCGGGCGCAGGTAGATCTCCCGGGGCGAGCCGATCTGGCGCACGTGCCCGCCGGACATCACGGCGATGCGCGTCGCCATCGACAGCGCCTCCTCCTGGTCGTGGGTCACGAACACGAATGTCGTCCCCACCTGGCGATGGATGCGTGCCAACTCGACCTGCATCTGCTTGCGCAGCTTCAGGTCGAGGGCGCCGAGCGGTTCGTCGAGGAGGAGCACCGCCGGCCGCTTCGCGAGCGCACGCGCCAGGGCGACGCGCTGGGCCTGGCCGCCGGACATCTGGGTCGGGTAGCGATCGTGATACGTGCCGAGCCCGACGAGCTCCAGGTACTCGTCGACGCGGCTGGCGATCTCGCGTTTGTCGAGCCCCTCCATCCGGAGCCCGAACGCCACGTTCTCCGCCACCGTCATGTGCGGGAACAGTGCGTAGTTCTGGAAGACGGTGTTCACGTTGCGCTGGTGCGGCGCCAGGTCGTTGACGACTCGCCCTTCGATCCGAAGCTCGCCAGAGGTCAGCGGGATGAACCCGCCGATCAGATTGAGGGTCGTTGTCTTGCCGCAGCCCGACGGGCCGAGCAGGCAGAAGAACTCACCCGAGTCGATGCGCAGCGAGATGCCATCGAGGGCGATGGCGTCGCCGTACTGCTTCGTGACGTTGACGAGCTCGATCGCGGGAGCGGCTGTGTCGGTCATCGGCGGCTCGTCCCTCGCCCGGCGACGGCCGCCGTGCGCGTTCGGTCCCGACGTGGCGCGGGCGGCGTCTGCCGGGTCAGCGGCGGGGTGCTCTCTCCGACGATGAGATCGACCGGGACGACCTGCGACGCAGCCGGACTGCCGTCCTTGATCGAGGCGAGCAACATCTCGACCGCGCGTCGCCCGAGCTCGACCGAGGGCACATCCACGGTTGTCAGGCGCGGCCGCGACGTGCGAGCGGCTGGGATCCCATCGAAGCCGACCAGAGCGAGGTCGCGCGGGACCTCGAGTCGAGTCGCCCGCAGCGCGTCGAGCAGCGTCAACGCCAGCTTGTCGTCATAGCAGATCACCGCCTCGGGCGGATCCGCGGCAAGGCGTTCCGCCACGTCCCTCGCATCACGCCAGCCGTCCGCGCCGCAGTCGATGAAGCGTATCGGACCGAGCTGGTGGCGGTCGAGCACCTCACTCGCGGTCGCACGGCGCAACGCATCGGCGGACCCCGTGCCGGGCCCGACGTACGTGATCCGCCGGTACCCGCGCTCGACGATGTGCTCGACGGCGGCGGTAAAGCCGCCCGTGTCGTCGCTACGGAGCACGCCACGGGTCGGGGGCTCGGCACCGTCGGCGAGGGCGGGGTAGTCGGGCTGGACGAAGACGACCCGGTCCTTCGGCAGGCGGCGGAAGACGTCCGCGGGATCGCTGACGCACGAGGCGAGCGCGACGCCGTCGGCGCGGTGCTCGGCGAGGACGGTCAGTGCCCGCTCCTCGCGGTCCCGGTCGTGCAGCCCGGTCATCATGAAGACCGCGAAGCCGTGACTCGCAGCGGCCTGCTCGAAACCGGCGGCGACCTTGCCGTGTACCGGATCTGCCAGGTCGTCGAGAAGAAGGCCGAGGATGTGCGTCCGCCGGGCGCGCAGGCTTCGTGCAGCAGCGTTTGGCACGTAGCCGAGCTTCTGCGCCGCGGCATGGACCGCGGCACGCGTCGCTTCACCGATGCGGGGGTCGTCCTTGAGGGCTCGGGAAGCGGTCGCCTCGGACGTGCCCGCGAGGCGGGCGACGTCGGCCAGGACGACCCGACGTTCCGGCGCGCGCCGCATCAGGCTCGGCTCAGCTCCGACGTTCCGGGGTCGCTATCGCCGTGACGACGATCCGCGACGGGCCGCTGAAGAGCGTCCACACACCCAACTGAGCGATGCCCCTCCACGGCGCTGCATCCAGTGGCTTGTGCAATCGGTTGCGCGGAAGCTAGCATACGGATAACGGAGGGTCAACGAACCTGTCGGCGGAGGGTGAGACGGTCCCTGTGGCGCGACGGCTCGACGGCCCGCGGAACGCGTGACGGACCCCCGCGCGACCGGACTCGCGACTCCCGTCGACCTCGGCTCGACGAGGCGCACCAGCGACGATCGGCTCGCCGCTTCGCTGCATCCGGCGTATCGCGGGGCCGTCGGTCGGCTGCCAGCCGGATCCACGATCTTTCGCGGGCTTCCGTTCGCATTCGCGGATGCAGGAGGGTCGGCGCGCTGGCTGCTCCTCGACGGCCCGGCGGAGGTCGACCTGCGCGAGGCGTGCCGGGACGGCGTCACGCACCTGGTGATCGCGCATTTCGCCGACGCGTGGCGCGACCCCGCTTCGGGCCGGCCCGCAGATCTGCCGATCGGCTGGGTGACACCAGTCGGCCAGCCACTCGCCCGTTACACGGTCGAAGGTGCGTCCGGCCCCGTCGTCGAACGTGAGATCAGGCGTCGGTTCGAGGTCAATGACGGGATCATCGGCTGGGGTCAGGGTGCGTTCGCGGCGATCGCTCATCCGGTCGATCAGCCACTCGATTGGCGTGGTCCACACCCGGTGCCGCCACCAGGCGGATACGCCGCACCCGGCGAGGCCGGCCTGCTCGGCATCCTGCCGGGGAGTTGGGGGCCGGACCAGACCGGCGTCGCGGACTCCGTCCCGAGCCCGACCGGCGACATCGCCTTCTGGTTGTTCGCCCTCGAGGTGCCCCAGAGGGACGGGCCCGTGGAGCGACTGCGCATGGAGCCGCTCGCGTCGATCGAGGAGGGCGGTGGCATCGTCGTCGGGGCGGTGACGGCATTCCGCGGGACGGCGTCACCGCTGGCGATCCAGCCACGCCGGACGCTCCGCGTCGAGGCCGCCGTCGCGAACGACGCCGAGCTCGACGTAGACCTGGGCCAGGTCTTCCGACGTCGGCCCGCGCCGACGCCCGACAGCGGCGAGCGCCATGACGCCGGCGACGGGATCGTCGGCTGGGGGACACCACGTCGAGACGGCGATCCGGCGACAGGCATGGTGGTCGATCTCGCGGTCGCGCCGGACGCGACCTTGACGATCGGTCCCGCGCACATCGCAGCCGCGGAGCTTCCACCCGAAGGGGGGCGACGGACGAGCAACGGGGTCACGATCGAGGCGCTCCCGACGCCCACCCACCGCCTCGAGGTCGAGATCGTCGACGCTGCCACGGGCCGGCCGACGCCGGCACGGGTCCGCTTCCTCGCGCCGGACGGCCGCTACCTCCCGCCGCTCGGCCATCGCGACGAGGTGAACCCGTGGCTCAACGAAGACTCCGGGGCGGACATCGTCCTGGGTGACTCGACGTATGCGTACGTCCCGGGCCGCTTCCCGATCGCGCTACCGACCGGCGCGATCGAGATGGAGGTCGTCCACGGCTTCTCGCACCGGCCCGTGCGCCGCACGATCGAGGTCGATGGTGGCCGTGCGCCGCTGGTCGTCCCGCTCGACGCGGTCGACGCCGACGGTTGGACGGCGGTCGATGGCCACGTCCATTTCATCTCGCCGACGTCGGCGTTGCTCCAGGCTCGGGCCGAGGGTGTCGCGATCGTGAACCTC
>DATNFQ010000211.1:0-2379 GCA_035606295.1 Patescibacteria group bacterium | reverse complement strand
ACCACCACCACCACCGACCGGCGGCGGCGCGGATCCGCGCCGATCCGGCGCCGAGGAACGGAAGACGATGACGGCAACGATCGCCGACGTCGCGGTCAAGGCCGGCGTGTCGACGGCGACGGTCAGCCGCGTGCTGGCCGGCGTCGGGCGCGCGCGACCGGAGACGCGGGCGCGCGTCCTCGACGCCGCCCGCGCGCTCGACTACCGGCCGTCCGAGGTAGCCCGTTCGCTGAAACGACGATCGACCCAGACCCTCGGGCTGATCATCACCGACATCGAGAACCCGTACTTCCCGCAGCTCGTGCGGTCGGTCGAGGACGCATCCCGAGCTGCGGGCTATACCGTCCTGCTCTGCAATGCGGCCGAGGACCCCGAGCGGGAGGCGTCCTACCTTGACCTGCTGGTCGACCGCCGCGTCGATGGGCTGATCATCGCGGCGAGCAGCATCGGTGCCCGTCAGGGCGAGTGGCTGACCGCGCCGCCGATCCCTGTCGTCCTGGTCAACACCGAGGTGCCGGACTCGGGCCTGCCGACCATCACGTCCGACAACGCGGCCGGCGGGCGACTCGCGACCGAGCACCTGCTCGCCCTGGGTCATCGCCTGTTCGGGTATCTCATGCCGCCGCCGCGCAACGTGGATGCCGTGCCCCGGCTGGCCGGCGTCAAGGCAGCGCTCCGCGACGCCGGTCGTCCCGACGAAGCCCTGACGGTCGTCGAGGGTGAGGCTCTCGTCGGCGGCGGTGAGTCAGCGGCGATCGACCTGCTTGAACGCGCGCCCGAGACGACCGCGATCCTGGCCTACAACGACCTCATGGCGATCGGCGCACTCCGCGCGCTGCGTCACCGTGGTCGACGTGTGCCGCTGGACGCGAGCGTCGTGGGCTTCGATGACGTGGCCGTGGCCGCATTCGTGGATCCGGCGCTCACGACGATCTCGCAGCGGACCGAGGAGATGGGCCGCTGGGCGGTCGAACGGCTGCTCGGCGATGACGAGGCGGAAGCCACGACCGTGAAACTGCCGGTCGACCTCCAGGTCCGCGATTCGACGGGGCCGGCGCCCGGCTGACGCTGCGGTCAGGCGCCGCAAAGCTACTGGCGCGGGTCCTCCACGCCGACCTGGGCCGTCAGGCTCGGGATGACCGCTCGCCGGACACGCTCGCGTGCACGACGGACCAGCACTGCCCGCTGATCCGGCACGCCGGCCAGACCGATGTCCTCCACGGCCAGCGAGCCTGCCGCGGCCGCGAACCGGAGCGCCCTCGCGAGCGACTGCCCGGGAGACGCGGCCACGCTCGGGCGGACCAGGACCGCCAGAAGCGCCGCGAGGAACGTGTCCCCTGCCCCGGTCGGGTCGACCTCGTGCTCTGTCGGCGTCGGCAGGTAGCGCAGGACCTCGACCGGCCCGTCATCGCCGGTCGTCACCAGCAGCCCGCCTTGGCCTCCCTGGGTGACGAGGAGGCGCGCGCCCGGGTGCAGGAACCGGGCGAGGTCGCCCAGGGACGTATCACGCGCGACGTCGAGATGGCTCAACCCGACGAGATCCGCGCGTTTCAGGATCTCGCGCTGGCTCGGCGCGACCCGCTGGACATCGCCACCGGGGACCATCTCGCGGAGCATGCCCTGCCACGCGACGCCGACCGTCGCGTGCCCGGGAATCACATCGACCCAGCTGTCGGGCACCTCGTTCGCGACCGGTACGAGCGACCACGACCGAGTCTCCATCCACGACGACGGCAGGGGGACGGGTTCGACCGGGACGCCTGCCGCCATCGACACCTGCCGGCGGCCCGTGGGCGTCTCGATGTTGTGGAAGATCGGGCCTTCCGGTAGGTCGACCTTGAGGATGTCGACGCCTGCGTCGCGCATCGCGTCGAGTTCCTCGGCCGTCGACGCCTCTCGGTCGACGCCGACGACGGCCGCAGTCCGAAGACCGAGCCTGGCCGTCGTAAGGGCGGCGTACGTGACGCCGCCGCCCAGCCGCCATCCGCGCGGATCGTCGGGCGCGATGTCGCGCGCGGCCGACCCGATGTGGACGACCTCGACGGCAGGTGACGTCATTCCGATCTCCGGGGCGACTGGTTCGTTGGCGCGTGACGGTCCGCCGGGTGGTCCCGGGCGTGCGGCGTATACTGCCGCACCCGACCAGCACCGCGAGGCTCCCTTGTTCTTCTACGAACTCCACGAAGGCGATGACGAGGTCTATTCCGACGTCCTTGTCGCGAGCGAGTCGGAGTGGGAGCCACAGGAATTCTTCGAGCTCGTGCAGCGGGTCCGCCACGACGTCCAGCACGGGTATGAGCAGGACACGCTGATCGAGGCGATCGCGCTCGTGCTCGAGCGCGACTACGAGTTCATCTACGTCAACGACGATCGACTCGC
>DATNFQ010000210.1:0-5170 GCA_035606295.1 Patescibacteria group bacterium | reverse complement strand
ACGCCCGGTCGGCGCGGCCGCTGTCGCGTTCGGTCCACGCATGGAGCCACCTCTTCCGGTATCGAACGTACGAGCATCGGGCGCTGGCGCCAAGGGCCGTTGTTCCCGATTCGAGCCCATCGCCGTGCGTCGCTGGGGGGTGCAATCGACGAACGAGCGCGGCGCGTCCCTCCGTGAAGGTCCGTTCCTCCGGCCGGTGCTCCTCTGGGCGACGCATCCGTCGGCCCGCGCTCGGCTCCTTCGTCAGCAGCATCGTTGGGCGACGGACGTTCATCCTCCGGACGCAACCTTGGTCCGCTCGGCTTAGCATCCCGGCCATGACCGACGCTGCCGACCCCGTCGTGACCGACGCGACCGACCGTGCCCGTTACGAGGCGCACCTCGGTGACGAGCTCGCCGGCTTCCTCGAGTACATCGTCAAGCACGGTCGCATCGCCCTCGTGCATACCGAGGTGCCGCCTGAATACGAGGGCCAGGGTGTCGCATCCGCGCTCGTCCGCCACGCGCTCGATGACGCGCGATCGCGCGAGCTCCGGGTCATCGCCATCTGCGAGTACGTTCAGGGCTATCTGACGCGGCATCCCGGGGACGAGGACATCGTGGTCGGCCGCGGCCCGGCCGGGCGCTAACGGCCGCGCGACGCCTTGTTACGCCCCCGTTAGGGCCCTGCAACCCCGGTCGGCGAGGCGCGTTGTGTCCCGCCGACGGGCCGCGTGCGATGCTTCTGTCATCCACAGACCGTCAACACGGAGAGGAGGCACGAACCGTGCCGAACATCACCCCATGCCTGTGGTTCGATGGCAAGGCCGAGGAGGCCGCCAAGTTCTACACGTCGACATTCCCGAATAGCCGGATCGACAAGGTCGTCCACGCGGCGACCGACAATCCGAGCAACCGCAAGGGCGACGTCATGACCGTCGAGTTCACCCTCGATGGCACCCGATTCGTCGGGCTCAACGGTGGTCCCGACTTCCGATTCAACGAGGCGATCTCGTTCGTGATCGATTGCAAGGATCAGGCCGAGGTCGACCGCTACTGGGACGCCCTCGTCAAGGGCGGCGGCGAGTACAGCGTGTGCGGCTGGCTGAAGGACCGCTTTGGCGTTTCGTGGCAGGTCGTGCCGCGTCAGCTCAACGAGATGATCGAGAGCAGCGACCTCGACGCCGCCGAGCGGGCGACGAAGGCGATGCTGCAGATGACGAAGATCGACGTCGCCAAGCTGGAGGAGGCGTATCGGGGCGAGCCGGTCCTCAGCCGGTAGCCCGGATCCTAGCCACCAGCGAAGGACCGCCTTCCCACCCGGGGAGGCGGTCCTTTTCGTATACGCGCAGGCATGGGGCGCGCGTATCATCCGCGCACCGCCGCTCCCGACCGAGGCATCGGGGTGCGCGGATCCCTGCGACCTACCGGCGCGTCGGAGGACACCGAGGTCAGCCCGTCAGGGCTCCCGGCGCGCTCAAGCGCGTGCGATGGGAGAGGAGGGGTCACGGTGCGCATCCAGGGCATCGGCGGGCGCGTGGGCATCACCCTCGCATCGGTCGCAGTCATCCTCGCAGCATGTAGCGGTGGCGGCGGAGGTACCGCGACGACGGCGCCGGCGAGCGCGAGCGCGTCGGCGGCGGCCGCCGGCGACCCCACGACCGACAAGCTGGCCCAGGTCAAAGCCCGCGGAACCCTGGTGCTCTGGACGGATCCCGACTACGCGCCACAATCGATGAAGGTGGACGGCGCCACGCGCGCGGCGGACACGAAATGCGGGCCGAACGAGATGACCGGGCCCGAGATCACGGGCTACGACGCGGAGACCGGCAAGCTCGTCGCCGCCGCACTGGGCGTCGAGCCGTGCTTCGTCGTCACGCCGTTCGACGCGATGATCGCGGGCAGCTGGGGCGACCGCTATGACGTGGCGTGGGGTTCCGGCGCGATCACCACGGATCGGATGAAGCGTTTGTACGTGACGCAGCCCTACTACTCGACGCCCGCCAGCTTCTTCGTCAAGGACGACTCGACGGTCACCAAGCCGACCGAGCTATCCGGCAAGAAGATCGGTGTCTGCTCGGGCTGCACCCACCACTCCTACCTCGACCGGACCCTGGAACTCCCGGGCCAGACCGTCGACTTCGTCGTCGACAACCCGGACATCGTGACGTTCAACACGGAGATCCCCGGGCTGGAGGCGACTGCCGCCGGAAAGCTCGACGCGTTCCTGTGCAGCGAGCCCGTCGGCCTCGCGCAGATCGCGAAGGGGCAGAAGCTCAAGGAGCTCGACACCCCGGCGTACTTCACCAACAAGACGGGCTACGTCGACCGTGATCTCACCCTCGCGCCTGGCCCCTTCCTCGCCGCGGTCGACAAGGCGGTCCAGGACCTCCACGCCAGCGGCAAGCTCAAGGAGCTGTCGATGACGTTCTTCAACCACGACTACGCCTCGCAGGCCGCGGCGTTCGACCTCGCCACGCTGGACCAGTCGGGGTCGTAACCGAAGACGTGGCGCGTATCCGGGGCGTGGGCTGGAACCCCCTCCGCCGCAGTCTTCGCGCGCGCCTCGTCGCCTCGTTCCTCGTCGTCTCGGCGATCACGGTCGTGGTGGTCGGGGCCGTCGTGTACGTTCGGGCGACGGATGACCTGACCGCCTCCGTGTACGACAGGCTCGATGCCGTCGTGGGGATCAAGGCCGACGCGCTTGATCGATGGATCGACGAGCAGACACGCAACGTCGGTCTCGTAAGCATCATGCCCGGCGTCGGCGACGGGACACGCGACCTGCTGGACCCGGCGACGCCACCGGCTATCGCCGCCGACGCCGACAAACGGCTCCGGGCGTTGCTGGCGACGATGGTCGCGCAGACCGCAGATGCCGAGGAGATCTTCATGGTCGACCTCGCCGGCACGGTCAAGCTCTCGACCTTCCCGGGTCATGAGGGCGCATCGGTCGCGACCGAGGACTTCTTCACGACGGGGTCCGCCCGCACGACCGTCCAGAACACCTATCGGTCGCCGCTCACCGGCCAACCCACGATCACCGTCGCGACACCGCTCTTCGATGCCGACGGGAAGGGCCAGCGTGTCGCGGTCGTCGCCGCCAACCTCAGCCTCGCCCGACTCGACAGGATCGTCGTGGAGCGGACCGGTCTCGGCGCGACCGGGAAGGCCTTCCTCGTCGGGCCGGAGGGCGTCCTGATCCAGGGCACCACCCCGGCCGAGGGGGCAGCGGCCCCACGCTCGACCGCCGTCGATGCCGTCGTCGCCCAGCACAGTGGCCGAGGACTGTACGCCAACGCGTCCGGCGAGCCGGTCATCGGCGTGTATCGCTGGCTCCCGGACCGCCAGGCCGGTCTCATCGCCGAGATGACCCAGGACGAGGCGTTCTCACCGGCCCGCCAGCTCGCGCTCGTGATCGCGATCGTCGGGCTCACGTCGACGGTGCTGCTCGCCGCCGCGCTGTGGTTCGTCGCACGACGCGTGACCCGGCCGATCCTGTCCCTCGCCGCCACGGCGACGAAGGTGCGGCAGGGCGATCTCGACGCCCGATCCGGCATCCAGCTCGAGGACGAGGTCGGTGTCCTCGCCGAGGCGTTCGACGCGATGACCGCCGAGCTCAAGAGCGACGTCGAGACGCTGGAGCGTCGGGTCGAGGATCGGACCGTCGAGCTGAAGGCGGCTCGCCAGGAGGCGGACTCGGCGAACCAGGCGAAGAGCGCCTTCCTGGCGGCGATGAGCCACGAGATCCGGACGCCGATGAACGGTGTCATCGGGATGAGCGGGCTCCTGCTGACGACCGAGCTCACGGCCGAGCAGCGCGACTACGCCGAGAGCATCAGCACGTCGGGCGAGGCCCTCCTCACGATCATCAACGACATCCTCGACTTCTCGAAGATCGAGGCCGGCCGGTTCGACCTCGAGTCGATCCCGTTCGACCTTCGGTCGACCGTCCACGGGGCAGCCGAGCTGATCCGGCCGCTGGCCGACAAGAAGCAGATCGAGCTGCGTGAGGTGGCGACCGGCGATGCGCCGCATCTGCTCGGCGACCCGGGTCGGATCCGGCAGATCGTGTTGAACCTGCTGTCGAATGCCGTGAAGTTCACGGACAGCGGGAGCGTGACGCTGACGACGGCGACCGAACTCGTCGATGGGAGCTGGCAGGTCCGCCTATCCGTCCAGGACACCGGGATGGGCATCACCGAGGAGGGCATGTCGAGGCTGTTCCAGTCGTTCAGCCAGACCGATGCGTCGATCGCGCGAAAGTACGGTGGGACGGGTCTCGGACTGGCGATCAGCCGCCGCCTGGCCGAGCTGATGGGCGGGACGCTGACCGTGACGAGCCCCGGGATCGCGGGGCAGGGCAGTCGGTTCGAGCTGGCGTTCGTGACGTCGGCCGCTCCGATCGAGGACGCTGAGACGGCCGGCGGACCGGCGGGCGTCGCGGTCGCGGCCGGTTCACGCGACCGCCCGCTGCGCATCCTCCTGGCCGAGGACAACCCGATGAACCAGAAGCTCGCCACACGTCTGCTCGAGCGGATGGAGCTGTCGCCCGATCTCGCCGGTGACGGGCTCGAGGCGATCGCCGCGAACGAGCGCGAGGGCTATGACGTGATCCTGATGGACGTGCAGATGCCGGAGCTCGACGGGCTCGAGGCGACGCGGCGGATCCGCTCGGCCGGCGGCGATCATCGGCCATGGATCATCGCGATGACCGCGAACGCGATGGAGGGCGATCGCGAGGCGTGTCTCGCCGCCGGCATGGATGACTACGTGTCGAAGCCGATCCGTCCCGACGAGCTACAAGCGGCGCTCGAGCGCGTGCCGGTGGCGGCGCCCGCGCCCTAGCGCGACGCCGCTGTCACCGCCAGGGCGACGGCAGATGCGTGATCGGCTCGTGATCCGGTCGGACGTCCGGCTGGAGTGACGCGTCGGCGGCCGCGACATAGCGCGGTTCCAGTCCCAGCTCCTCGAGGACGATGTTGCGACCCTGGGCGATGCCGGCCGCCTTGAAGAAGGCGACCGTCCGGTTGAACCCCTGCCGTCCGAAGCCGCAGTCGCTCGAGAGGACCAGCCTGTCAGCGGGAATGACTTCCAGCGCCTTCCGGGCGCGACTTGCGACGACTGGCGCCACGTCCGCCTGGAGCTGTCGATGGCTCACGACACCGACCGCGATCTTCTTCGAGAGGTT
>DATNFQ010000209.1:0-5446 GCA_035606295.1 Patescibacteria group bacterium | reverse complement strand
GGCTGCGGCGGATGGCGCTCTGGTCGAGGTCATCACCCGACTTGGCGACGATCCCGCCGGCGATACCGTCGCACTTGCGCTGACCCGTCGCCACGTCGGCCACGTCGCTATGCTTCGTGACCCTGCGCGACCGACTGCGGTCGTCTCGCCCGATGCGGATGATGGCGATCCCGGCGTGCCGCAGCCCGGCGGGGAGCCGGCAGGCGACGACGGCCCGCGTCTCGAGGCGGCCGATGCGAACCTCGCGTTGCGCTATCTGCCCCAGATATCGGTGGTCGTCCCGGTCCACCTGACGGACGATGTCCTGGCGGAGGCCGTCGACGCAGCGTCCTGGGCCGAGACGGCGCTCGTCGTCGTGGTCCGGCCGGGCGCGGATGTCCCGGACGGTCTGCCGCCGGGAACGGTCACGATCGAGGTCGAGGACATCGGAGAGTCAGCGGCGGGCGACGCGATCGGTCGGTACGCCGCGGCACTCGATCGAGGCGATGCGGCGCGCGAGGCGTATGACGCGTTGCTTGCCTCAGTCCGGACCTAGAGCCCGAGCGTGCTCTCCGCGCCGGCAGTCGTCGCGGCGGCCAGCGGCCACTGTGGTTCGATCAGCTCGGGGCCGTCGCGCCGGACGTCGTTGACATAGCGGTTCACCGGGTAGATCCGTAGTGGGACGGCGTCGGTCGGCTGGAGCATCGCCAGCAGCTCGCCCGGATCGATCGATGGTCCCGCCCGCCCGTCGATCAGCCAGCGATCCCAGCGCGTTTCGTCGAGCACGACCGGCATGCGGTCGTGGAGATCGGCCATCGCGTCGTTCGGCGTCGTCGTCACGATCGTGAACGTCCGCCTGACCTCCTCGGTCTTCGGGTCACGCCAGCCAGCCCAACGCCCCGCCAATGCAAGCGGCATCCCGTCGTCGCGTGACACCCGATACGGCTGGCGAACCGTGCCCTCCCGCTTCCACTCGTAGAACGAGTCGACCGGCACGATGCAGCGTCGTCGTCGGAACGCCTCGCGGAAGGCGGGGCTCGCCGTGATCGTCTCGGCGCGTGCGTTGAACATGCGCGACGCGCTCTTCGCGTCCGTCGCCCAATGGGGCACGAGCCCCCATCGATAGGCCGTGACGGCCCGCCGATCCTCGCGTTGGACGATGACGAATGCCTCGTCCGTCGGGGCGACGTTGTAGCGAGCTCCAAGCTCGTCAGCGAGCGGTTCTGCCGCGAAGATCTCGGCCAACTCGGACGCGGGCCGCTCCTGCGTGAACCGTCCGCACATGGATGGAAGTCTAGTATCGTCCGCCCGATGGACGACGCCCGGCCACCCGCCTCGCCCGATCCATCGGTCCCGCCCGACTTCTCGAGGACCGGCCGCCTCACGCGCGAGGAGGCGACGGCCCTGCTGGCCGAGGGCGATGCCCGCCTCGCCGCAGGCGAACTCGCCGAGGCGGGCGTGCGCTACAGCCGCGTCGTCGGGTTCGATGACGCGAGCATCACTGCTGCTGCTCTGCTGGGACTCGGAGAGGCACGCTTCCGTGCCGGCGAGGATGACGCTGCGGTCGCGAACTGGAAGGCCGTCCTCCAGGTCGGTGAGACGCCGTCCTCGTATGCGGCCTGGCGGAACATCGCGGCCGCAGCCGTCCGCCAGGGCGATCTGCACGGCGCGATCAGCGCGTATCGCCAGGCGGAGCGTCGAGCGCCGCAGGCCGACAAGGCGGAGATCGCCAATCGGCTCGGCTGGCTGACCAAGGAGACCGGCGACATGAATGCCGCCCGCCGGTACTTCGCGCGCGGCCGCGGCCAGTCATCGCTGCTGTCTGTCACCACGGTCCTGATCGCGACCACCGTCATCGTGTCGCTCAGCGCGATCCTGTCACCCGAGGGGTTGTTCCTCTACGACTCCTTCCAGCTCGACAAGTCGGCCGTCGCGGCGGGCGAGTACTGGCGGCTCCTCACGGTCACGCTGGTGCACGGCAGCCCGGAACCCGGGTTCTTCATCCCATCGCTCGCGCACCTGTTCTTCAACATGTACGCGCTGTACCTGGTCGGGCCGATCGTCGAGCGCTGGTACGGCCCGGTCCGGTTCCTGCTCTTCTACGTGCTCTGCGCCGCAGGCGGGTCGATCGCGAGCTTCGTCTTCGGTAGCGAAGCGGCGTCCGTCGGGGCGTCAGGCGCGATCTTCGGGTTGTTCGGCCTGTTGCTGGCTTCGAATCGGATCCACCGCCCGGTCGATCGGCAGAGCCGGATGCTCGTCCAGCAGCTCGGGTTCCTGATCCTCATCAACATCCTGTTCGGGTTCGCCATCCCGAACATCGACAACGCGGCGCACATCGGCGGCCTCCTGACCGGCCTGTGGATCGGCGCCCTGTGGCCACCGACCAACATCGAAACGACGTCGTCGCTCTGGCAGCGCGATCGTGCCGAGGCGACACGGCTCGCGAGCGTCGCTCTGGTCGTCCCGATCCTCGTCGTGGGCGTGGTCGCGCTCGCGGTGGTCCTCGGCATCGCGGTCGGGTCGCCGCGGTTCCTGGCCTAGCCGTCACGGCCCATGTTCGCGACGCTCCTCGGCCCGCTGCCACGGCCGACGGTTGGAGAGGACGCGGCGCCTGAGGCGATCCTCGACGCGTGTCTCGAGCTCCAGGCCGAGCATGGCCTCGAACCGGCGACCGACGGAGGCTGGCCGGTCAGCGATGATCCCGTGGCGTCGTGGCAGGCGACCTCAAAGCGTGCAGATCGCCTCGTCAAGGCCGTCCTGACCGGGCCGACCACATCCGGGCGTGATGTCGGCGAGATACGCCACGAGATCGAGGCACTCGCTGACGCCGGGTGCCGCTGGATCGAGATCCATGAGCCGGCCGCCGTGTCCATCGGCGGGGACACGGAGGCGCGTGCCCGGTTCGCTGACGGGCACATCGCCTTGACCAGCGATCTCGCGCCGGACGTCCACCTGAGCCTCGCCATCACCGGCGGCGACGCCGATGCCGCGGGCATCGAGACGATCCTGGCCGGCGCCTACGCGAGCCTGGCGGCCGACCTGATCGATGGCCCTGACAACTGGCGGCTGGCGGTAGCCGTCCCGGGCGAGCGTGGCGTCATCTGCGGCGCGCTGTCTGCGCACGCCGGGAGCGATGACGGCCCCGAGATCCTGCTCTGGGCGGCGCGCTACGCCGCGGGGAGCAAGGGCCGCGGCATGGCGCGGGTGGGCCTCGCCACGTCCGGGTCGATGGCCTCGCTGTCGTGGACAGAGGCAGCCGACAAGGTGCGCCGGCTCGGCGATGCGGCACGGATCGCGGCTGCACCGCCCGAGGAGGCGCGCCAGGCCCTTGACCCGCGCGCGGTCGACATCCGCTCGGCAGCGCTCGGCCGCGTCGAGCCCACGCCGAAGCCGCGGAACCGGGGTCAGTAGCCTCCGACTTGCACCGGACTCGCGACGGTGGGACCATCGACGCTCCTCTCGTCGATCACGAGGAGCCGACCGGCGCGAGGCCCTAGTGCTCCAGCGGACGCCGCATCCTGACCGCGCCGTCGGGCAGTCCGAACGACACGGTCCCTACCGTCGCAGATCGTCGTCGAAGGAGGTCCGGTCCGTGGGCGAACACATCTCCCTGACGGTCAACGGGGAACGACACCAGCTCGACGTCGAACCGAGACGTCTCCTCGTCCAGGCGATCCGCGAGGATCTGGACCTGACCGGCACCCACGTCGGCTGCGACACCAGCCAGTGCGGGGCATGCACGGTCCACGTGGATGGCGTGGCCGTGAAGTCATGCACGATGCTCGCGGTCCAGGCCGATGGCGCGAGCGTGACGACGATCGAGGGCATGTCGAGCGGCGAGGCGCTCCATCCGCTCCAGACGGCGTTCTGGGAGAAGCACGGCCTCCAGTGCGGGTTCTGTACCCCCGGCATGATCATGCTCGCGGCGGACCTCCTGGCCCGCGACAGCGACCCCGACGAGGCGACCATCCGTCATGCGCTCGAAGGGAATATCTGCCGCTGTACCGGCTACCACAACATCGTCGCGGCCGTGAAGGCCGCCGCAGTGGCGATGCGCGAAGGCGCGGCCGCTCCGGCCGCCGCCGGCGTCAGCGCGTAGCGCGGGGAGCAGAGCGATGACCGACGTACTCGACGCCCCGACCAGCCCGCTCGGCCAGCCGATCAAGCGCACTGAGGACCCGCGCTTCATCACCGGCAAGGGCCGCTACCTCGACGACATCAAGCTGCAGTCGATGACCCACATGGCCATCCTTCGCAGCCCGTACGCGCACGCGAACATCCGCTCGATCGACACGAGCGCGGCCAAGGCGATGCCCGGCGTCCATGCTGTCTTCGTCGGCGCGGACATCCCGTACAACCCGCTGCCGATGGCCTGGCCGGCAGGTGGCAGTGCCGGGATCCAGAACAACATCAGCACACCGCGCGTCCTCGCGACCGACAGCGTCAAGTGGACCGGCGAAGGCGTGGCCGCGGTCGTCGCCGACACGCCGGAGCAGGCGGTGGACGCGCTCGAGAAGATCGACGTCGACTGGGAGCCACTGCCGGCTGTCGTCGACGCGGAGAAGGCGCTCGAGCCGGGTGCCCCGCAGCTCCACGAGAACGCACCGAAGAACGTCGTCTTCGAATGGAACGTGGGGGACAAGGACGGCACGGACGCCGCCATCGATGGCGCCGAGGTCGTCGTCCGTCAGCGGATCGTCAACCAACGGCTCATCCCGAACCCGATGGAGACACGCGGCGACATCGGTTGGTACAACCCGGGGACCGACGAGTACACCGTGTGGATGTCGAGCCAGACGCCGCACATCCAACGGCTGCTGCTCACGGCATTCGTCACCGGCATCCCCGAGCACAAGGTCCGCTGCATCAGCCCGGACGTCGGTGGTGCGTTCGGTACGAAGATCTTCTGCTACGCCGACATGGCCCTGTGCATGTTCGCCAGCAAGGCGATCGGCGGGCGACCGGTGAAGTGGGTCGAGGGTCGACGCGAGAACTACCAGTCGACGATCCACGGCCGCGACCACATCACGTATCTCGAGATCGCCGGCAAGCGCGATGGCGAGGTGACCGGCCTGCGCGTGAAGACGATCGCCAACCTCGGCGGTCGGCTCTCGACGATCGGCCCAGGCATCCCGACGACCCTGTATGCCCGCGTGCTGAGCGGCTGCTACAAGATCCCGAACGTCTACGCCGAGGTGACCGGCGTCTATACGAACACCACGTTCGTCGACGCGTATCGCGGCGCCGGTCGTCCGGAAGCGACCTACGTCATCGAACGGGCGATGGACCTGTTCGCCGCCGAGATCGGCATGGATCGCGCGGAGGTCCGCCGGCGAAATTTCATCGCGCCCGACCAGTTCCCGTACGAGAACCCGTCCGGCCTCGGCACGGCCAGCGGTGGCGCCAAGATCTACATCGACTCCGGAAACTACGAGCCGGCGATGGACAAGGCGCTCGCGACCGTCGA
>DATNFQ010000208.1:0-2324 GCA_035606295.1 Patescibacteria group bacterium | reverse complement strand
GCGGTCGCAGCGACGTCCCCGGGGGGTGGCGGCGCCATCTATTACAAACGCGCGTCGCTCGACCAGATCGAGTTCGACACAGGCATCGGCACGCCGCTGGTCGCGAGCACGACCCAGACGACGATCGACAACGTCACCTCGGCCAAGGGCCCGCTGACCGCGGAGTCAGGCCTCCTCGTGCTCGCCCATGACCGGACGTCGGGGACGTATCTCCATGGTGTCGTCGATCTCGGTGGGGGCGCGCCGACGGTCGATCCTGGCGATGCCTCGCGATCGAAGCTCCCGACACCCCCGCCGAAGGGCACGACGACCATCCTCATGCACGACACATTCGAGCCGTACCCCGTCGGTAGGACCGTTCCGGCGGCCTGGTACACCCGGCCCGAGGACCCGAAGGGCCGGATGTCGATCGTGACCGGTCCGACGGCCCGCGCGCTCCGGGTGACCGGGGCCCGGACGAACGTGCGAGCCTGCCGAGACTTCTCCGACGTCCCGCGCGCGACCATCTCCGTCGACATCCTCGTGAAGCTCTCGAAGCCCGCCCTCGAGGACGCGACGATCCTGTCGGTGCGTGGCAGTGGCGGCGAGTCCGCGAGCGTCCGCGTGACCACAAAGTCGGTCTTCGCCTATTTCAACGGCACGACCAAGATCCGGACGACCGCCGTGTTCCGGCCGGGCGCCTGGTACCGCGTCCGCGCCACCATCGATCAGGTGAGGAAGACGTACAGCGTCCGGATCGACAGCGGTGGTGGTCGACCCGTCACGCGGGCCAGCGGTCTTCGCTGGCGGGCACGCGTGGTGCCGTCGGTCAAGTCGGTATGCGTCGAGACGGCGCCGGCGCCGCCCATCCAGACCATCGATATCGCAGAGGTGCGTGTGACTCAGGTCGTGACCCCATGAGGATCGTCGTCACCGGCGCGGCCGGTTTCATCGGCTCGACGCTCTCGGAGGCGCTGCTCGCCGCCGGCCACGAGGTGGTCGGCCTGGACGCGTTCATCGACTACTACCCCCGCCCGATGAAGGAGGCGAACCTGGCCGGGCTGTCCGAGGCGAGCGCGTTCCGCTTCGGGGAGGTCGATCTCCGGACCGGCGAGCTCGACCCGTGGCTCGAGGGAGCCGACGCCGTGATCCACGAGGCCGCCATGGCCGGTCTGATGCGGAGCTGGACGGACCTCGAGCTCTATACCTCGTGCAACATCCTGGCGACGAACCGGTTGATCGAGGCGGCTCGACGAGCAGGTGTCGCGCGGTTCGTGCTCGCATCGACGTCGTCGGTCTACGGCACCGAGGCGGTCGGGAACGAGGATCGGCCCCTCGAGCCATCGTCGCCCTACGGCATCACGAAGCTCGCCGCCGAAAAGCTCGTGCTCGCGAACGTCGCATTGCACGGCTTCCCCGCCACGATCATCCGCTACTTCTCGATCTACGGGCCTCGCCAGCGGCCGGACATGGCGTACCACATCTTCACCGAGGCGATGCTCGATGGCCGACCGATCACGGTCTTCGGGGATGGCGAACAGACGCGCTCGAACACCTATATCGATGACGCGGTGAACGGAACGATCCGCGCGCTCGAGCGGGGCGCCGTCGGCGGCATCTACAACCTCGGAGGCGGCCGAACCATCTCGCTCAACGAGGCGATCGCACTGATCGCCGAGCACGTCGGGGTCGAGCCGATCATCGAGCGCAAGCCCGCGCGGCCGGGTGACCAGCGCCACACGAGCGCCGACGTGACGCGGGCACGTGAGGCGCTTGGCTATGCGCCGGTGGTCGAGCCGCGCGAGGGTCTCGGTCGCCAGGTCGCGTGGCATCTCGCACGACGCGGGATGGCAGCCCCGCGCTAAGGGCCGGCGCGAGCGCGACGGTCGGGAGCTAGGCCCCGGATCCCTTGAAGACGGCGAGTGCCGTTTCTGCGATCAGCCGCAGATCGAGCATCGTCGAGCGGCGCTCGATGTACTCGATGTCGAGGCGGAGGCGCTCATCGAACGTCATCGTGCCGCGGCCCTTGATCTGCCACAGCCCGGTGATGCCCGGCACGACCTCGAGTCGCTCGGAGTGCCACAGGTCGTAGGTGCTCGCAGCGAACGAGGTCGGCCGCGGGCCGACGATCGACATCTCGCCACGGATCACGTTGAGGATCTGTGGTAGCTCGTCGAGGCTCGTCTTGCGCAGGAACCCGCCGATGCGCGTGATGCGTGGGTCGTTCGGGATCTTGAAGTCCGGCGGCGGCAGGATGTTGAGGTGCTGGAGGGAGGCCTTCAGCTCCTCGGCGTTCTGGACCATCGTCCGGAACTTGAACATCGGGAAGCGGACACCATGCTGGC
>DATNFQ010000207.1:0-3215 GCA_035606295.1 Patescibacteria group bacterium | reverse complement strand
CAGCCGCGAGTGGTCATCGGAGGTCGCCGACGCGCTCGGAACCTTGTCCGAGGAGTCGCGAACGGCACTGCTGCTGGCGGCCCAGGGGTTCGTCGGTCGTGAGATCGCTGACGCGATCGGCAGGAGCGAAGCGGCCACCAGGACGCTGATGTGCAGGGCGCGCCAGCAGATGCGGCGCGAGATCGAACGTCGGGAGGTGGCGGGATGACCGACCATCGACGCTTCATCGACCTCGCCGCGACCTCGATCGACTTCGATCTGACGCCTGCCGAACGGGCTGAGCTCGACGCTCACTTGGGCGCCTGTGCCGATTGCGGCGAGACCGCGCGAGGATACCGGGCCGATGCGCTCGCGCTGGTCGCCCTGCCCGCGTTGCAGCTCGCGCCCGACCGATCCTCCGTGATCCTGGAGCGCATCGCCGGACGCCGGCGATCGGCGGCGCCGCGCATCCGGATGCTCCTGGTGGCGGCGTTGCTGGCCCTGCTCGCAGCGAGTGTCGCGCTGACCGTAGGCGCAGAGCTGCTGCGGCGCGCGCGTGAACAGCGGCAGCTGACTGTGGTGCCCGAACGCCCGGTCGCGCAGGCATCCCTCGAGGCGTCACCGTTGCCATCAACGTCGACCGCCCCAGCGGAGGTGTACGCCGGTGGTCCGGCCGGGATACTTCCAAAGGATCACTACACCCCGACATCGATCGCGGTGGGTCCCGACGGCCAGGTCGTGGTCGTCGGCGGGGCCGGGTGCGCGACGAGCTCGGATACGGGCACATCGTGCGTGGCGCGGATGTCACGCGCGGATTCGATCGAAGCTGCCGAACTCGTTCCAGGCGATACAGGTACCGCCTTCGACGTCGGAGGAGCCGTCCCGACCATCGGACCGCAGCTCGGCATCGATCATGTCGCAGCGTCGGACGACGGGTTCGTCGCGATCGGCTACGCGGACGATGGCGGCTTCGGCGTCTCGATCTGGCGCCAGGAGCCCGGGAAGCGCTGGGAGCGTCTGCCACGCGATCGGGTATTCAAGGACGCGCGGGTCAGGACGGTCGCGGCGATCGACGGGGGCTGGGTCATCGGTGGCGAGATCTTCGCGCCTGACGGTCCTCGCGCCGCCGTGTGGCTGTCTCAAGACGGGCGGAGATGGCAGCGCGTCCAGGATGGCCCGGTCTTCGACGTCGGCGGCTATCTGGACACGGGAGAGGAGCCGGCGGCCGGTGGGATCCTCGATAGCGCTACCGCTGGTCGACGGATCGTCCTGGTCGGCAGCACGCGGGACGACCGCGGCGAAGCCTCGACGGCAGCCGCCTGGGTGTCGGACGACGGACGCTCGTGGCGGCGGTCGACGATGCCCACGGTCGACGGTCGCATCGTCGCCGTGGCGCGGCTTGGTTCTGGGTTCATCGTATTCACGAGTGATGGACAGCCAGGCACGGCTGACCCGATCATGCTGTCGGACGATGGCGAGACGTGGCGCGAGGTCGTCCCCCAGGGATTCCCGCCGGGGGTCGAGGCGACCGCGGCTGCGCCCCTCGGCAACAGTGTCGCCGTGGCGGTGGCACGGAACGAGCGCCTGGAGATGCTTGGGTCGCCAGACGGCGTCCATTGGTCCACCATCGACAGCCTGGCGTTCGAGACGACGCCCGGCGTGACGCCACCTGAGGGATCGGTGCGCATCGCGGCCGTCGATATGGCGGAAGGACCCGGAGGGACCGCCGTCGTCGTGGGCTGGGTCGACATGATGGTCGACGGGAGCTCCAGGACGTTCCTGTATCGAGTCTCCGCGCTGCCGATGCCCAGGCCTGTGTCTAGGTGAGCTGGACCGCGATCGGGAACGACGCCTTGTAGGCGTCGCCCTCCTTGGTCACGGAGAGCAAGGTCGCGCCCCCGCTCTGGTTGTAGATCCCGTCCTGCGCATTCGGCATGTCCTGCGCGCCCTTCTGCGCGTAGACGCCCGTCGAGAAGACCGAGCGGCTCAGGTCGTCATCGAAGAACAGCTGGGACGTGAATTCGAAGCCGGCGCCCTCGTCGGGATCGGTGCGGATCTTGAAGTGGATGTGGACCGCTCGACCCTGGTACCAGCCGGGGTAGATGGTCTGGAACGTCGCCTTCCCGTTCGCGTCGGTCCGCTGGAAGCCACGCAGGAAGTTGCCGGTGTTGCCCTGGACGTCGGAATAGACGCCGAGCGCATCGCAGTGCCAGACGTCGACGATGGCGCCCTCCATCGGCATGCAGGCGGACCCGTCGGCCTGGGATACGAGCCATTCGATCGTCAGCGGCGCTCCTTCGATGGCGACGCCGTCCGCGGTGTTCGTGCGGATGTCCGAGCGCTCGAGATCCACATCGACGTAGTACGGACCCTCGGTCAGCTCCGGCACCACGACGCACGACGGGAGGGCGCTTGCGACGGCCGCCGACGTCATGGCCGTCGCGGCCGCGCTGGCACTCGCGCTCGCAGCCGCGGATGCTCCAGCGGATGCGGACGACGTACCGCCGCCCGGCGTGCACGCAGCAAGGAAGGCGGCCGTCCCGCCCGCGCCGATCAGCGCGAGCACCTCGCGGCGGCTCAGGATCCGACCGATCGGTCGATCGTCGTCATCGAGGTCGTCGAGATCGGATTCGGTCTGGGGCGGGGATGTCGTCGGGCTGGTCATCGAGGCTCTCCTGATCGTGTCGATGTGCCGAGCGTTGCCGCCGACGGTGAGAGGCATCTGAGAGGCTGATGAGTCTGGACGACCATGCGTGGGCGTGCCCCGTCGGTTCGGTACCATTGCGGCCGATGTCGACCCCACCCGTCACCCCGGACCCCCGGATCGTGTCGCGGCCGGCGTCGGAGCTTCGGCAGCGCTTCGTCGAGTTCTTCGCCGAACGTGGACACACGATCGTGCCGAGCGCGAGCCTCGTCCCGGCCGGCGATCAGACGCTGCTGTTCACGAACAGCGGGATGGTCCAGTTCAAGGACGTCCTGACCGGCCAGGAGAGCCGCAGCTACACGCGCGCCGTCGATTACCAGCGTTGTCTGCGCGTGGCCGGCAAGCACAACGACTTCGAGGAGGTCGGCCGGACGCCGCGCCACCACACGTTCTTCGAGATGCTCGGTAACTGGAGCTTCGGTGACTACTTCAAGCGTGAGGCGATCCACTGGGGCTGGGAGTTCCTGACCCGCGACCTGGGTATCCCGCCGGAGCGCCTCGCGGCGACCACCTACACGACCGATGACTTCGC
>DATNFQ010000206.1:0-12090 GCA_035606295.1 Patescibacteria group bacterium | reverse complement strand
CAATGGGCGCTGGAGCGCCGGTGACGCGAAGGTGTTGTCGACCACGACGAGCGGCCGACCGCCGCCCTCCGCCGCGCGCCGGGCGACGGTCGCCACCGTGGCGACGATGTCGACGACCTTCAGGTGCGGGTTCGAGGGCGTCTCGAACCAGACCAGCCGCGTCCGCTCCGAGAGCGCCTCCCACAGGGCGTCCATGCCCGATTCGAGATCGACGAACGTCGAGTCGACGTTGCCGCCGGGGAGGCGGACCTTCTGGAGGTAGCGGTAGGTCCCGCCGTACACGTCATCCCCGACGACGACCTCGTCGCCGGGTTCGGCGAGTTGGGCGATCGCAGCCGTGGCCGCGGATCCGGACGCGAACGCGAACCCGTGCTTGCCACCCTCGAGCGCCGCGATCGCGCGCTCGAGCCGGTCGCGTGTCGGGTTCTGCGAGCGGGCGTATTCGTAGCCGCGACGCGGCTTGCCGACCGCGTCCTGCTCGTATGTCGATGTCTGGTAGATCGGCGGGGCGACGGCGCCGGTCAGCTCGTCCGGCTCGGCTCCGGCGTGGACCGCGATCGTCTCGAACGACAGCTCGGCTGGGTCATCGTCGCGTGCCATGACGGGATGATGGCAGTTCCGGGCGTCTAGCTGCTGGGCGCCCAGTCCTCACGCTCGAAGACCAGCTCGGCCCCGTCGTACTCGTCCGTCTGGCTGCCCGTCTGGACGAAGCCGAATTTCGCCAGCACGCCTTGCGATGCCACGTTGTCGGGCGAGGTCGATGCGCGGAAACGGGTGACGCCGTGCTCCCGCCACGCCCATTCGAAGAGGGCTGCGACCACCTCGGTCGCCACGCCCTGGCGTCGGAACTCCGGCTCGATCCGATAGCCGATCTCGACCTGGCCGGAAGTGTCCGGCGGCGCGTGGAACCCGACCGAGCCGATGACCTGCCGACCCGCGCGCGCATCGTCGATGACGATCGCGCGGCCGAGCCACGGCTGCCACGACGGCTCGACCGTGAGATCGACGATCCGATATTCGAGGAAATGCTTGAGATCGTCGGGCATCTGCGTCGGGACCTTCGCGCCGATCAGGTGCTCGGCGGCGCCCAGATCCCGTCGTGCCAGGGCCTCCATGAACGGCAATGACATCGAGACGAGCTCGAAACGTGGCGTGAGGATCGACGGGACGGTCGGCATGGCGGCCGCCTAGCTCGCCGACGCGCCGCGGTGGGCCAGGTACTCGAGGAGATCAAGCTTCGTCACGATGCCGACGGGCCGGCCTCCGCGGACGACGACGAGGGCCGTGGCCGCGTCGCTCAACAGCGCGAACGCCTCGTCGAGGGTCGCACCCGCATCGACGAGTGGCAGCGGCGGATCCATCACCTCCCCCACCGTCCGATCGACGACCGATGGGTCGCGATAGGCACGGTCGAGCAGGCCCTTCTCGCTGATCGCGCCGACCAGCCCTGCGACCTCATCGCCCTCCGGTCGCTCCGAGACCGGCAGCTGGCTGACGCCGTAGGCCTGGAGCCGCTCGATCGCGTCCCCAGCCCGCTCGGTGGTGCGGGCGAGGATCACAGCGGGCCGGTCGGGCGCATGGTGGCGACCGGCAAGCAGCGCATCGATGCGCGTGGACGACCCGGTCGTCGGCAGCAGGCCGTTGCTGCGCATCCACTCGTCGTTGTAGAGCTTGGACAGGTAGTTGCGGCCGGTGTCGGGCAGGAGCACGACGACGACCGCATCGCGCCCCTCGTCAGTGGCGGCGAGGTCGCGCACGACCTCGCGCGCGGCGACCATGGCAGTCCCCGCGGAACCGCCCGAAAGGATCCCCTCCTCGCGCGTGATCCGGCGCGCCATCGCGAACGCGTCGCGATCACTGACGCGTACCCAGCGGTCGATCACGGCCGCGTCATACGTCCCCGGAAAGAAGTCCTCGCCGACACCCTCGGTCAGGTAGGGTCGCGCGACATCTCCGGACAGGACGGATCCCTCGGGGTCGGCGCCGATCACCTGGATCTGCGGGTTGCGCTGCTTCAGGACGTGCCCGACACCCGAGATCGTGCCGCCGGTCCCGACGCTCGCGACGAAATGGGTCAGCCGGCCCTCGGTCTGGTCCCAGAGCTCCGGTCCCGTCGTCACCTCATGGGCGCCGGGGTTCTCCATGTTCCAGTACTGGTCGGGCTTGAAGGCGCCCGGGATGTCGCGCGCGAGCCTGGCGGCGACGCTGTAGTACGACTCGGGCGATTCGGGCTGCACATTGGTCGGGCAGAGGACGACCTCGGCGCCGTACGCACGGAGCAGCGCCTGCTTCTCGACCGACTGCTTGTCGGCCATCACGAAGATGCAGCGATAGCCCTTCAGGGCGGCGGCGATCGCCAGCCCGTGCCCGGTATTGCCGCTCGTCGGCTCGATGATCGTCCCGCCGGGCTTGAGCAGACCCGCGCGCTCGGCCGCCTCGATCATCGGGAGGCCGATGCGGTCCTTCACGGAGCCGCCGGGATTGAGCATCTCCATCTTGGCGAGCAGCAGCGGCTGGCGATCCGCCGGGCCGATGCCCCGGGTGATCCGGCTGAGCCGGACGAGGGGCGTGTTACCGACGAGGTCGAGGACCGACTCGACGTAGCGCATCGCGGCGGAGTATGTCACGCGGCGATGCCATCACGGCGCGCCGATGACCGCCTAGTCGCGATCGATCCGCCCGGGCCGGAGCAGCAGCCAGGTCAGCTTGTCGCGAAGCCGCCGTGGATGGTCGGGCGGGTCGATGGTCCCTGGATGGAGCGCCTCGATGACGGGTCCGAGCCGCTCGGCCAGCCGATCACTGAGCACCCGTGCGAGTGCGAGCTCGTCGCGAGAGCCGGGCTCCGGAAGCGGTGCGTCGGATACCAGCCCAGCCAGCTCACGAACGGTCGTCATCGGTAGGACCCGCGATGCCATCCGTCGACCGATGTACAGCTCCTCCGTCCCGGCCATCGCGATCGGCAGGATCGGGGCGTCGGTCCGCTGGGCGATGATCGCCCAGCCGTTGCGCATCGGGCCGAGTTTGCCGGGCGGGCCGCTGACCGTGCCCTCCGGCATCTGGACGAAGACCGCGCCGTTCGCGATGACCGCCTTCGCCGAGGCGACGTGGGGATCGATACCGACCCCGCCACGCCACACCGGCAGCAACCCGCCAACGGATCGCGCCAGCCACTCGCGCGTACGCGACGTCAGCGCCGACGGGGCGCTACCGAGGAACCAGGCGCGCGGCTCGGTCGGGAGCGCATGCATCACGACGAACGGATCCATCCAGCCGCGATGCGCTGCAGCCACGGCCAGGTAGCCGCCACCTGTCGGCACGTGCTCCTGACCGGAGGTCGCGATCCGGAAGCGGAAGACGACGAAGCAGAGGAACCGGACGAGCAGGCGGATCGAGCGGTAGAACGGCGAGGCCTTCGCCTCGGGTCGCCGGCCGAGCCAGGCCAGTCCCTCGACCGCGCCGCCGCGGGCGGCGGCCATGGCCTCGGGCGCGATGCGCGCCGGGGGCGGTCGACGCCGGCCAGCCGCCGGCTCCGTCATGTCGGTCGGTCGGAGGGCTCGTCGGGCGCCTCTGGCGCATCGGGCGCGTCTGGCGCATCGGGCTCGGCCGCCTCGGCGGCGTGCGCAGGTCCAGCGTCAGCAGCGGGATCACGTGACGGCACATCGTCATCGGCGTCGATGATCGCGTCCCAGTCGACCGACTCCTTCTTGGGTCGCGGCACGTTCGCCCACGGCTCGTCGATCGGGCGGGTCATCCACTCGGCGCCGAGCGCACCCCACGTCGCGTTCTGCGGGAAGGCCGGTGGCCGGTCGGCAGGGTGACCGCGCCGGTGTCGATAGATCAGCCCGCCGACGCCGATCAGGATCCCGACCAGCGACACGATCTGGGCGGTCGGGACGCCGAAGAACGTCCAGTTGTCGGCGCGCAGGTTCTCGAGGATGAACCGGGTCGCCCCGTACCAGATGAAGAAGACCAGCAGCAGGTCACCCGGCCGCAGGCGCGAACGGAAGCGGAATCCGAGCCAGATCAGGAAGATCGCGCCCAGCACGCCGGAGATCGACTCGTACAAGAACAATGGGTGGAACCGCGTCGCCTCTGGGATCACCGTGCACGAGTACACGTCCTGGAGTCGATGGGCACAGTCGATGGGGATGCCCCAGGGAAGCGTGGTCGGCGGGCCGTACAGCTCCTGGTTGAAGTAGTTGCCCCAGCGGCCGATCGCCTGCATCACGAAAAGGGCCGGGGCGATGATGTCCGCCCAGCGCGGGAATGAGACGTGTCGCCGGCGCGCGTACCACCATGCCGCGATCGTCCCGGTGATGATCCCGCCGTAGACCCCGAGCCCGGAGTACGGCGGCAGGATGATCTTCATCGGGTCGTTGGCGTACAGGTGCCACTGATCGATGACGTGGTACAGCCGACCGCCGATCAGCGCCGCGATCGCGACGATGATGATCCCGTTCCCGACGATGTCGGGGTCCTCCCCGGCGCGTCGTGCGAGCCACACCAGGAGCAGGTAGGCGGCTGCGAGCCCGATCGCGTAACAGAGCCCGTACCAACCGATGTTGATGGGGCCGATCGAGAACGCGATGGGATCCGGGGGGATGTCGAACATACGCGGGAGTGTATGGCGCGCGACGGAAGTGGCGAGGGCCCGAGACCGAACGCCTCCCTATACTTCCGGGCGGTGAACGCCGAGTTCAACTGGTGGCTACTCATCGTCGGGCTCGTCGTCGGGGCGGGGATCGCGTGGTTCGTGCTGATGGAGTCGCGCCGCCGCGAGACCGACATCGATGACCAGGAACGGCCTCGCGAGGCCCTATGGCTGTCGCGGGTGCTGACCGACGAAGGGCATCCGGTGAGCCCGGAAGTCACCGAGCGTCTGCTGGTGCTCCACGAGGCCTATCTCGAGGCGCCGCCCCCCGACGACCCGGAACCCGCGGATGGCGCAGCCATGACGGCGGCGGGCGCAGCGCACGGAGCGGATCTCGCCGCCCCGGCCGACGTATCAGAGCTCGCCGGCGATGACCGGATCCGCGTCGAGCGACGTGCGCCCGACATCGGAGAGTGAGACACCGAACTGCGCCCCGTCGGCGATCTTGCTGACCTCGGGCGTGTCGCCGACCCAGTAGGCAAGCTCATCCGCGAAGAACATCTTGCCGACGTTCTTCCGCTGGCCATCGACCACGACCCAGCAGCGGTACTCCTTGCCGCTGGGCGGCAGCGCGAGATCTGACGCCACCACGACCAGCTTGCTGGTCTCCGGGGAGAACAGGAGCGTGCCGGTCGTCGATCCGCCATCGGTCGACGCCAGGACGACGCGTCGAGACTCCGGGTCGGCGCTGATATCGAGCGTCGCGCGATTGACGGCCTCGAGCGCGTTCACCGCCGTGTCGTAGCGAGCGACGTCGGCGCGGCCGGCGATGAACCCGGCGGACCCGACCACGAGGACGATCGCCGCGGCCGCAGCCGCGAGCCACGCCGGGACGCGTGGGCGCCGACGCGCCTCAGCAGCCTCGGGCGTCGCGGCTGCCGGTGCCGGGGCGGGCGCGGCAGCTTCCTCGCCGCGAGGCCGGCCGTACTCACGGACATACGCGAGCGTGCGGCCTCGAAGGTCTGCTGGTGGCGTGGTACGGACGACGTCGCGCAGCAACGGCGCCGCTCGCGACATCCGCCGCAGCTCCTCCGCGCACCGTTCGCAACCCGCGAGATGGCCCACGACAGCGGCCGCGGCCGGGGTGTCCCCGGCCATCAGTCGCTCGAGCCCGCCCGGCTCTACGGCCGCGAGCTCGATCTGTTCAAGTACGTCGTCGTGGTCCATCCGTCTCCGTGATCAGTGATCGGGCCCGGCCATCTCGGCCGGTGCCATGTAGCGCGTGTATTCCGGTCCGACGCCACTGCCCAGCACCTCGCGGAGGTGGCGGAGCGCACGTCGCGTCCGTGTCTTGACGGTGCCGAGCGGCCAGCCGAGCCGTTCGGCGATCTCGGACTGCGAGAGGTCCTCCGAATACGCCATCACGATGACGACGCGTTCCGGCTCCGGCATGTCCGCCAGTGCCGCCTGGAGGGCCGATCGAAGTTCACGTAGTGCCAGTTCCCTTTCCGGTGACGCCGGAGGCGCCGCCCCTGCGACGAGCATCCCGCCGGCGAGGACACGTTCGAGCGTGTCCTGGTCCGGTTCTTCGCCACCGCCGAGCGCGGTGCCGCTCGAAGCGGCCGACGTCAGCGGGATGAGGTTCGGTCGCCGACCGGCGGCCCGCAATCGGTCGACGGTCCTGTTCCGCGCGATCGTGTGCAACCACGCGGCCAGGGACCCTACCGACGGGTCGAACGTCTCGGCCCGGTCCCATAGGGCCAGGAATGTCTCCTGGACGACCTCTTCCGCCATCCCTCGATCCGATGTCAATCTGCTCGCCGATGCGAAGACCGCATCGGCGTGACGGTCATAGAGCGCCGCCAAGGCATCGTGCGAACCCGCCGCGACCGCCCGGACAAGGGCCGCGTCGGAGCCCGAGCCCGGGTCGGCGCCCGTCAACGGATACGCCGACGGGCCATCCGCCGGTTTTCGGCCGTTCGGGGCCGCTTTCGGGTCACCAGGTTCCGGCGGCATGACGGGTGGTCGCGTGCAGCGACCCCTGTGGCAAGTGGGCTTCGAGACAGGTCACGCCATCGGGCCCGACGACCGCGTCGTGCGCGGTCCCGGCCAGCAGCTCGAGGCGATCGCCTTGACCGAGCTCGACCGGCCCCGCGTCGATGCCGAAGCGGATGCTGCCGGCCTCGACGACGATCACCTTGTCGTATCCGTGGTCGTGGGATCCATAGCGGTCGTGCGGTCCGTTCGACCACGTGCCGGGGTCGAGGCCCTCGGCGGTGAGGCGTGCCCGCAGGCTGGCGTCGGACATGGCCGAGGCATGGTACCCGCCACCGCCCGAAGAGACCTTCGGCGACGCTGCGCGTGGGCGTCGACGCTCCATCCGTGTCGCCTAGACTCGCATCGATGCAGGAGCCGGTCCTCTATCTCTCCGCGGACGACGTCACCGCCGCGATGCCACCGGTCGCAGAACGCCTCGAGCTGGCGGAGCGGACGATGACGGCGCTCGTCGCCGATGCCGAGCTGCCCCCGAAGATCGCCGTCCACCCACGACCGACCGGCTCGTTCGCGCATGCCATGCCCGCGGCACTCCGACCGTCGGGTTCCGCCGCCGGCGACCCTGGCGACCTCCTCGGGATCAAGTGGGTGAGCGGCTTCCCGGCTAACCGGTCCAAGGGGCTGCCGGCGATCCATGCCGTGGTCGTCCTCACGGACGCGACGACCGGCGTGCCTCGCGCCATCCTCGATGGCGGGCCGATCACGGCCCAGCGGACGGCCGCCGTATCGGGCGTCGCGATCGCCCGGTTCGGCCCGACGGCGGCGGCTACGACGGGTGCCGCGGATCACGCGCCGCGCGCGACCCTCATCGGTGCCGGCGTCCAGGGTTTCAGCCACCTCGAGGTCCTCGGGTACACGCTGCCCGGTGTCTCGCTGACCATCGTCGATCGCCATCCCGACCGTGGCGAGGCCCTCGCCGACGCCGCGCGACGCACCGCGGGCATCGCCAGCGCCGAGGTCCTGCCGCCCGACCGGATGCGCGAGGCGACGCACGGCGCGGACGTCGTCGTCACAGCGGCCTCGTTCACGGACCCGGCGAAGCGGCAGGTGATGGATGGTCGGTGGCTCGCGCACGACGCCCTGGTCGTCCCTGTCGATTACGCGACGATGCTCGCGGCATCCGTCGCCCGGGATGCCGCGCTGTTCCTCGTCGACGATCTCGGTCAGTTCCTGGCAAACCGCGACGCCGGCCAATTCGATGACTACCCGGACCCGAGCGCAACGCTCGGCGAGGCGATCCTCGACGGGACCATCCGGCCGGCGACCGGTCGCGTCGTGGTCACACATCTGGGGGTCGGTCTCGCGGACGTCGTGTTCGCGGACGCGATCGTGCAAAGGGCCGTGAGCATGGGCCTCGGCACCGCACTCCCCCGCTGATCGATGCGTCTTCGCTACGCGGTATTCGCGGTCCTCATCGTGCTGCTGGTCGTCGTGGGACTCGGGGTCGGAGCCGTCGCGTGGATCACCGGTCGCGCGCTGCCGGAGACCTCCGGCACGCTGCACGTCGCCGGTCTCCAGCAAACGGCCACCGTCCGGCGCGACGTCAACGGCATCGCCCAGATCGAGGCCGCGAACCCCCACGACCTGTTCATGGCCCAGGGCTACGTCCACGCGCAGGAGCGGATGTGGCAGATGGAGGTCTGGCGGCACATCTCGTCTGGACGCCTGGCCGAGCTATTCGGGCCGGGCTCGATCGACGACGACAAGTTCATACGCACGCTCGGCTGGCGGGAGGCGGCCGAACGCGACCTCGCGCTCCTCGAGCCCACGACGCGCGCGGCGCTCGACGCGTATGCCGAGGGCGTCAATGCCTGGCTCGACACGCACCGCGATAAGCTCGGCCTCGCGTTCGTGGCGAGCGGCGCGAACCCCGAGGTTTGGACCGCGCTCGACACGCTCGCGTGGGGCAAGGTCCAGGCGTGGAACCTGGGCGGGAACATGACGTCCGAGCTCTTCCGCTACCTCGCCGACGCGCGGCTGGGCGATCCGGCCCGCACCGACGCGCTCTTCTCGAAGCGCGAGGGCTCGCCGGTCATCGTGCCCGGCGATGGTGGCGGCGGCGAGGAGCCACCGCCAGACGGCGAGCCGCCGCCCGATGAAGAGGTCCCCGTCCCGGAAGGGGGGACCAGGCCGACGCTCACCGCCGACCAGATCGACGCGTGGGTGGATCTTGGCCGACGCGCGGGTGAAGCGGTGGCGCTGGCCGGCCTCGACACGTCGAACGGTAGCCTCGTCTCGGATCACGCGATCGGGTCGAATGACTGGGTCGTCGGTCCAGCGATGTCGTCCACGGGCGGCGCGCTGCTCGCGAACGACCCGCACCTCGGCATCTCGATGCCGTCGGTCTGGTACATCAATGGGCTGCACTGCGCCCCGGTCGGCGAAGCCTGCCCGTATGACGTTGCCGGCGTCACATTCCCGGGTGTGCCCGGGATCGTGCTCGGCCACAACGCTCGCATCGCCTGGGGCGCGACGAACGTCGACCCCGATGTCCAGGATCTGGTCATCGAGACACCCGATCCGAGCGATCCGAGCCAGTACATGGGTCCGGGCGGCACGCCGCGTCCGTTCGTCGAGCGGACCGAGCACATCCTCGTCAAGGGGGGCGATCCGGTCGACATGACGGTTCGCGAGACCGTCCACGGCCCGATCCTCAACGACGTCGAGCCGAAGCTCAAGGACGCGCCGCTGATGGCATTGCGCTGGACCTCGACGTCGCCCGACGCCGGCCCGGACCGCACTGTCGAGTCGTTCCTCAAGCTCATGACGGCGACCGACTTCGACAGCTTCAAAGCGGCCTTTGCCGGGTTCGTCGCTCCGTCGCAGAACTTCGTCTATGCCGACGTGGACGGGCACATCGGGTACCAGATGCCGGGCGCGATCCCGATCCGTTCGTCGCCGGACGACCACGGCGCGCGGCCGGTCTCCGGCGCGGATGGCACCGGCGAATGGACGGGGATGATCCCCTTCGCCGAGCTGCCATCGGCGCTCGATCCGCCCGACGGCTGGATCGTCAGCGCGAACAATGCGGTCACCGACGAGTCGTACCCGTACTTCATCGGCGACGAGTACGACCCCGGCTACCGGGCGGAGCGGATCATCGACCTGATCAACGACTACGGGCAGGACGGGCTGAATGTGCCCGAGATGAGCGCGATCCAGACCGACACGGCACCACTTCGTGCGCGCGACATCGTCCTCGAGCTCGCCGACGCGAAGCCCGCGACCTCGGATGGAGCGATCATCGCCCAGCGGATCGCGGACTGGGACGGGTCGTGCCATGTCGACAGCCTCGGCTGCGCCGCCTACATGGCCTGGGAGTACCGCGTGCTGCGCGGCATGTTCGACGACGAGCTCGGCCCGCTGGCCCGCGACTACGTCGGCAGCGCGCAGAGCTGGGTCGCCCTCGAGAGCGCGATGGCCGATCCGACCTCGCCCTGGTGGGACGATGTGACAACCCCGGCGACCGAGACGGCCAGGCCGGTGATCGCCGCGGCGATGGACGCGGCTGGTGCCGAGCTGCGGGCAGCATTCGGTGATCCGAGTGTGTGGACCTGGAGCCGTATGCACACCGCGACGTTCGAGGAGCCGACGCTCGGCAGCAGCGGCATCGGCCCGCTCGAGTGGTACTTCAATGCCGGGCCACTGGCGGTCGACGGCGCGGACGGGGCGATCGATGCCTCCTACTACCGGCTCCGGCGCGGCTACCCCGACCCGCAGGATCCCGACTTCACGCCGCTCGGGATGGACGGTCTGTTCACGGTCACGAACCTGCCGTCATACCGGCTGCTGATGGACATGTCGGATATCGACGGCGGGCGGATCGTGATCACGACCGGCCAGTCGGGCATGCCGTTCGACCGCCACTACACCGACCAGATCGAGCCGTGGCGGGCGGGCTCCACGCTACCGCTCCCGTTCACCCCGGCCGCCGTCAAGGCCGCGACGGTAGCGACCCTGACGCTCGAGCCAAGTCCGTGATCCCCTAGGACTCGCTCCACTCGAGCGGGCCGTCTGGCACCTCGATCATGACGCGGCCGTCCTCGACGACGACGGGATAGACCGCGAGCGGCTCCTCTGCGGGCGGATCGAGCGGCTCGCCATCGGACAGGTCGAAGCGCGACAGGTGGAGCGCGCACGTGAGCGTCCCGTTGGTCAGGAAGCCCTTGTCGAGCTCGAAGTATTCGTGCGAGCAGACGCCCTGCACGGCGGTGTAATCACCGCCCTGGTTGATCACCAGCACCTGGTCGGTGCCGTCGACCCAGACCATCTGCATCTCGCCGTCGGCGATCTCGCCGGTCCCGATCAGGTCGATCCGTCTCATCGCGCAGCCCCGCCGAACCGGGGCCCGCGCGACGGAGGTTGTGGAGGCATCAGGCGGCGGCCTCGCCGGTCACGCCGTCGGTCCCCGCGATCCACTTCTCCTCGAGGGACTCACGGAGACGGTCCTGTGCGGACGCGAGGGGCACGCGGGCAACGACCGGCTCGAGGAAGCCGAGCACGATGAACTTGCGCGCTTCGTCCGGCGGGATGCCACGAGACTCAAGGTAGAAGAGCTGCGTCTCGTCGATCGGTCCGACCGAGCTCGAGTGCGCCGCGCGGCGGCAGTCGGGCTGGTCGATCTCGAGGCTCGGGATGGCCACTGAGCGGGCCGCCTTCGACAGGTTCATCCCGAACTCGCCGAGGAAGCTGTCGGTGCCGTTGGCCGAGCGCTCGATCGTGATCAGGCCCTTCATGTACGTCCGCGAACCCTCGAGCAGGGCCGCCTTCGAGAGCAGATCGCCGGTCGTGCCCTTGCCGATGTGCGTCGTGTACGACGTCAGGTCGAACAGCTGCTGGTCGGACCCGAAGACGATCTCGACCTGCTGGACCGAGCTGCGATCACCGACGAGCCGGTTGTCGACGCGCGTCCGGACGAGGCGACCGCCGAGCTGGGCAAGCGCCCAGCGAAGCGACGCGGCCTCGCCGATCTGCGCCGTTCGATGCTGGAAACCGACGACGTTCGCCGGAAGCTCCTGGAGGCTGGCGACGCCGAGCGACGCGTTCGCGCCGAGCGTGACCTCCATCGTGCTCGCGAAGAGCGACTGGGCGGCGCCCGGATCTGCGTCGGCGGCCGGGACGAACTCCTCCACGAGCGATGCCGATGCGCGGTCACCCAGCCGGATGACGGTGCGACTGAACCGTGCCTGGTCAGGTGCGCCGAGCGACCACCGCACGACGATGGGCTTCGAGAGCGTGACGCCGGCGGGAATGTCGACCAGCACGCCGTCAGACCAGAGCGCCCGCGTCAGTTGGGCGAACTTGTCGTCCCCGGCGATCGCGTCGGGAGAGGTGAGCGCGTCCTTCACCGAATCGAGGTCATCGCGCAGCGGAGCGACGCGCAACGACGCATCAGCCGCCGCCTTGGACATGCCGACGACGACCGTGCCCGCATCGTCGATCTC
>DATNFQ010000205.1:0-11701 GCA_035606295.1 Patescibacteria group bacterium | reverse complement strand
AAGGCGGAGCACATGACGCGTCCGCAGCGCATCGAAGCCCAGCCAGGACAGGAATCGGTGTGGGACTATCCACGCCCGCCGCGCCTGGAAGATTCGACGAAGCGTATCCGCGTGACCTTCAACGGCGTCACCATTGCCGATACGCAGCGCGCCAAGCGCATTCTGGAGACGAGCCATCCGCCGGTCTACTACATCCCACCGGAAGACGTGCGCATAGACCTGCTGACGCCCGCGCGGCATACGACGTTCTGCGAGTGGAAGGGCGCCGCCACGTATCACTCCCTCACCTTGCCGTCGCGCGAGATCCCCGATATCGCCTGGTCATATCCCGACCCGAACCCGGGCTACGAGGAGATCCGCGACCACCTCGCGTTCTACGCGTGGAAGGTCGATGAGGCGTGGGTCGGCGACGAGCTGGCGACGCCGCAGCCGGGCCATTTCTATGGGGGCTGGGTGACGTCGCGCGTGGTCGGGCCGTTCAAGGGAGGGCCCGGCACCGCCGGTTGGTAAAGGCCGCCGGTCAGCCGGCCGACCGGTGCTACTCGAGGACCGCGTACGCCCGCAACGTGAGGAAATCGGCGAAGTCGTCGTCCAGGACCAGATGATCCAGCAGGTCCCAGGCGTCCTTCAGCCGCCCCTCGCGAGGACCACCGAGGCGTTCCAGTTCCTCGTCACGGATCGCCGCGTAACGCTCGATCGGCAGGATCCCGCGGGTCCGCCACAGCCACAGCTGTGAGCGGGCGATCTCGGCGGTGGCCGCGTCCTCCATCAGGTTGTCGATCGCGGCGGCGCCGACGCCCCGTAGCCACGAGTCGAGATACGCGAGCGCGACTCGGACGTTGGCCCGGATCCCGGCATCGGTGACCTGGCCGCCTTCGACCCCGAACCGCGCCAGGTCAGCCGCCGCGACACGGACCGTCGGTCGTCGCGCCTTCTGGTTCGGCGCATCGCCGAGCACCGAGTCGAAGATCTCTGTCGCGATCGGCACGAGGTCGGGATGCGCGACCCACGTCCCATCGAACCCGTCTCCCGACTCGCGTTCCTTGTCCTCGCGGACCTTGGCGAGCGCTCGCTCGGTGACCTCGGGGTCGCGCCGGTTCGGGATGAACGCGGCCATCCCGCCGATCGCGTGTGCACCGCGTCGATGGCAGGTCTCGACCAGCAGGTTGGTGTACGCCCGCATGAAGGGAACGGTCATCGTCAGCTGGGCGCGGTCGGGCGATTCCAGCGCCGGCGAGGCACGGAAGCGCTTGATGACGCTGAACAGGTAATCCCAGCGCCCGGCGTTGAGCCCCGCAGCGTGCTCGCGCAGCTCGTAGAGGATCTCGTCCATCTCGAATGCCGCGGTGATCGTCTCGATGAGGACGGTCGCGCGGATCGAGCCGCGTGGGATCCCGAGGCGCTCCTGGGCGAACACGAAGACCTCGTTCCAGAGGCGAGCCTCGTGGTGCGACTCGAGCTTCGGCAGATAGAGGTATGGCGCTGACCCACGGCGGACCCGCTCGGCACCGTTGTGGAACAGATACAGCCCGGCATCGAACAGCGAGGCCGAGATCGGCGTGCCGTCCACCTGGATGTGGCTCTCGACGAGGTGCCATCCCCGCGGCCGGACGACGAGCTGCGCGGTCTGCTCGTTGAGCCGATACGACTTGCCCTCGGGCGACTCGAACGCGAGCGTGCCACGCACCGCGTCGATCAGCGCCGCCTGCCCGGTGACGATGTTCTCCCACGTCGGCGAGAGCGCGTCCTCGAGGTCCGCCATGAACACGCGGGCACCCGAATTGAGCGCGTTGATCATCATCTTGGGCTCTGCCGGGCCGGTGATCTCGACCCGGCGGTCGTCGAAGTCAGCCGGCGTCGGTGCCACCGTCCAGTCGGATTCGCGCACGTCGCGGGTCCCAGGCAAGAAGTCGAGCGTCACGCCGTTCTCGAGCTCGGCCTGGCGCTCGTGGCGTCGCTGGATCAGATCGATGCGCATCTGGCCGAACCGGCGCTGAAGGTCCGCCACGAACGCGAGCGCGTCGTCGGTCAGGACCCAGTCGGAACCTTGGACCGGCGGGCCGGTGACGATGACGCCGTGCGGTGGCATCAGGTCGCCTCAGAGCGACGGACCGTCGCCTCGATCAGGCCGTGCGGCTCGGTCGTGGCGATGTAGACGAGCCGGTCGTTGTCGATGCCGAACCGGTCGAGGTCGACCGTCCAGTGATGCAGGTTCGGGAGCACCATGCGCACCTCGTCGAGCTCCTCGTGCCGCTCGAGCATGGCCTTCGCCATGATCCAGATCGAGGTCTGGACGCTCGGCGAATCGTGGTCGGCGAAGACTTCCAGCAACGTGCCACGGACCGCATCCCACGTCGCATCGAAGTCGATGTCCGGCGCGCCATAGCGCCAGATCGCGGTGACCTTGGTGGCCATGAGGCGGTCGTCGGTCTCGGCGAGCGTGGTGTATCGGTCGCGCGGGAAGCCAGAGAAGGCCGACCGCGTCGTCTTCATCACGACCAGGTCCTCGATGCCCGCCTCGACCACCGTCGCATCGTGACCGACGGCGACGGTCGCGACCCGCGTCCCCTCCCCGGTCCGGGTGAACGCGTCCGGCGCCGGCGTCCCGTCGACATCGATGGCCCGCCAGGCATGCTCGCGGATGTTGACGATCGCGCGGTCGACCTGTTCGAACTCCAGGAAATGGCGCCCGAGGACCGCGGCGAAGGCCTCGATCGACCCGGTCAGGTGCTCCGCGGCGAGGGCATAGGTCGTGTTCTTCATCGTGTCGGTCGCGACGACCAGCGAGTTGTCGCCGTCGACATGGGCGGCCGTGAAGTCACCCTCGAGCGCGATCGCGACGGTGAGGTCGCGCAGTCGATGCGGCGTCGTGTCGCGGCCGACACGGACGAGACGGATCGCGGCCTTGCCGTAGCGGTTGGGTCCGAGTTCGATCATCGTGCGGTCAGCTTGCCATGGCGGTCGATAGCGATGTCGACGACAGCGTCGAGAGCTCGGTGGAGCTCGCTCGTCCGGTCCGCGTCGATGGCCGCCGCCATATCGGGGAGCAGCGCTTCGCGCGAGCGGCCTGCGACGAAGACGCAGTAGCGGAACCCGTGGCGCTCTTCGTAGGCGTCGTTGAGACGCTCGAGCTCGATCGCGACATCGACCTCGGGATCGGCGGGCGTGCCGGTTCCCCGGTCGTACCCCTGCTCCACGTAGCTCATGTGAGAGACCGTCCCGGGCGGTGCCCCGAGGCGCGGGTGCGCGTCGATCAGCTCGATCTGCTCGGGCTCGGGCATCGCATGGGCGATGTCGCGGGCGACGTGGAACAGGACGTCATCGGACGGGAACGGGCCCGCTCGTTCGAGTCGATCGAGGAATCGCGGTGCGCCCTCGAAGAGCTGCTCGAGGGTCGCGCGGTCGATCACCAGCCGCCGGCGTCGCGGATGATCCGATGCAGCACGCGGGCCGCCACGAGCCGCCGGTATTCGGCGGTCGAGCGGACGTCGTCGATCGGTGCCAGCTCCCCAGCGAGCGTCTCGGCCGCGGCATCAGCCGTCTCAGGCGTCGGTCGCCGATCCTCGAGCGCGGCTTCCGTGGCCGCGGCACGGACCGGGGTGGCCGCGACTGAGCCGAGGGCGACTCGAACGTCGCGCCACGACCCGTCGCCCTGCCATGCGACGGCGATCACGACCTTGCTGATCGCCTGCGCCCGTCGCGTGCCGACCTTCCGGAAGCGCATCTCACGCTCCGCTGCGAGCGGCAGCCGGATGCGGACGATCAGTTCGTCGTGGGCGAGCGCCGTCTGTCGATAACCCGTCCAGAACTCGGCCGCCGGTACGTCGCGCTCTCCCCGTTCCGAGCCCACGACGATGACGGCATCCGCGGCGAGCAGCACCGGGAGCGTGTCCCCGGCCGGAGACGCGTTCGCGATATTGCCGCCGAGCGTGCCCCGGTTCTGGATCTGTGCCGCGCCGATGGTCGCGGCCGCCTCGACCAGCGCCGGGACGTGCTCTCGGCACAGCGCCGATCGGCGGACATCGGTGTAGGTGGTCAGCGCGCCGAGCGTGAGTGCGTCGCCATCGATGGCGATCCCGCGGAGCGCCTCGATCGCCCAGAGATCGACGACGCTCGCCGGGGGCGGTGCCAGTTCCCCGGTCAGGCTCACCATGAGATCGGTGCCGCCAGCGACCGGCTTGACCGGCGCGTCCGCCGAACCGGACGCGAGCACCGCATAGGCTGCGGGCAGGTCGCGTGGGCTCGTGACGGGCGGCTCGATGGGCACGGGTGGGACGGTCAGCCGCGGCCGCGCCGGCGACCGAGGAGCAGCAATGCGAGCGCAGCAAGGACGCCGAAGCCGGCGATGACCTGGCCCGGCGTCACGGCCGGCATCGCGGTCGACGTCTCGGCGGGCTCCGCCGGCCTGTCGTCAGAACCCGTCGCATCGTGATGTGGCGCATCGAGCGCGTCGTCCTTGAGGGCCGGATGATGGCCGTTGGTCGGGACCGCGACGCGGTCGGATGAGCTCACAGCGCACCTCCCCCTGCGACGAGCGCGATGGCGTCGACGATCTTGGTATATCCGGTGCAGCGGCAGAGATTTCCCGCGATGGACTCGCGGATCGCGTCCTCATCGGGGCCGCCGCCCGCATCGAGATAGGCGCGCGCCGCCATCAGCATCCCCGGCGTGCAGATGCCGCACTGCGCACCACCCGTGACGAGGAAGGCGTGTTGCAGCTCATCGAGGCGATCGTGCTCCGACACCGCCGGTGCGAGACCCTCGACTGTCCGGATCTGCGCCTCGGCGACCTGGCAGATCGGGACGAGGCAGGAGTCGACTGGAGCGCCATCGACGAGGACCGTGCACGCCCCGCATTCGCCCTCGCCGCACCCCTCCTTGGTCCCGGTGAGAGCGAGGTCCTCGCGCAGGACGTCGAGGAGGCGGCGCATTCCGGGGACGTCGACCTCGACCGGCGTGCCGTTGACCGAGAGCCGGTAGACCGTCACGAGATCAGTCCCTTCGCCGGTGCCGACTCGGCGGGTCGAAGACCGGCGACGTCTGGCCGCTCGGCCATCGCGCCCAGGATCCGTTCGGGCGTCGCGGGGAGGTCGCTGATCCAAACACCCGTGGCATCCGCGATGGCGGCCACGACCGCCGGCGCCCCGACGTCCATCGGCAGTTCGCCGACCCCCTTCGCGCCGTGGGGGGCGCCGCTGAACGGCGCCTCGACGAGGATCGTCGAGATGCGCGGTGCGTCGAGCGCCGTCGGGATGATGTAGGTGGCGAGGCGGTCGTTGAGGTAGCGCCCGTCGCGCAGCTTGATCTCCTCGATCGTGGCGTAACCGACGGCCTGCAGCGTCCCACCCTCGACCTGTCCCTCGGCCAGCACCGGGTGGATGACCCGGCCGATGTCGTCCGCCGCCACCACGTCGCGGACGTGGACCTCGCCGGTGTCGAGATCGACCTCGACATGGGCGACGCACGCCGCCCATCCGAACGCCGGGTAGGCATCACCGGTGTAGGTCGCGTCATCGAACGGCGTTCCGCCCGGATAGGGCTCGTACTGCTGGTCGATGCGGGTCGTGCCGTGGTCAGTCGCATACGCGGCGGCGGTGTCACGGAACGAACCGCCTGTCGCCTCCTCGACCTGCGCCCGGAGTCGCTGGGCCGCCTTGATGAGCAGGCCACCGACGACCATCGCGGTCCGCGACGCGACCGTCGGGCCGGAGTCAGGGACGTACGCGGTGTCCTGAGGCGCGATCTCGACCAGGCTTTCATCGAGACCAAGCGCTTCGGCAACGAGCTGCGGGAAGATCGTCTTGGTCCCCTGCCCCATCTCGGTCGAGCCCGTCAGGATCCGGACTTGGCCCTCGGCGGTGAGCTCGATCGAGACGACCGAGGCGAGATGGACCTCGCCCGAGCCGGTGAAACCGGCCCCATGCCAGGCCAGGGCGAGGCCGATCCCCGAGGCAAGGCGGGCCCGATCGGTCCGGAGCGCCGAGCCGGGGATCGTCCCGGAACCGGCCCGCGCGTTCCGGGCGTCGCCGGTCCGGTTGCGCATGTGAACGAATTCGGCCGCCTCCGCGGCGCGCTCGAGGACCTCCTCGCCGGCGACGCTCTCGCGCAGGATCTGACCGGTCGGCGTCGTGTCGCCGTCGCGGTAGACGTTCCGGCGACGGATGTCGAGCGGCGAGATCGCCAGCCGCTCGGCGATCCGGTTCAGGTGTGTCTCGGCGGCGAACTCGGTCTGTGGCGCACCGAAGCCGCGGAACGCTCCGTTGGGTGGGGTGTTCGTCCGCGTCGCCTTGGCCCGGATGCGCACGTTCGGGCAGCGGTACGGGCCGCCGGCGTGGATCGCGCCACGCGAGAGGACGACCGGGGTGAGCGTGCAATACGCGCCGCCGTCCATCACGACCTCGATGTCCTGCGCGATCAGGACGCCATCGCGCGTCACGCCGGTCCGATGGCGGACGATCGCCGGGTGGCGCTTGGTCGTGGCCGCGATGTCCTCGTGCCGGTCATAGATCATCCGCACGGGCTTCTGGGTCTTGCGGGCCAGCAGAGCGGCGTGGAGCGCGATGACTGATGGGAACTCCTCCTTCCCGCCGAACCCACCACCGGTCTCCGCCTGCACCACGCGAGCGGTGTCGTCCTCGAGGCCGAGTCCCTTCTTGAGCGCCGAGTGCACGTAGTAGGGGCACTGGAGGGAACCTGTGACGGTCACGCCCCCGCCGTCGGTCGGCACGGCGATCATCGCGTTGTTCTCGATGTAGAGCTGCTCCTGGTGGCCGACCCTGTACTCGCCCTCGAGGATCATGTCGGCTGCGGCGAAGGCGGCGTCGGGGTCGCCGCGGCCGATCGCATACGCGGCGAAGACATGCTCGGATGCGTCGGGGTCGAAGACCGCCGGCAGCTTGGTCGTGCGCGGCCTGGCACGCCGACGGGCTTCGCGCAGCGTCGCTTTGTCCGGGGCCGCGATCAGTGCGAGCGGCTCAGCGTGGTGGAGGATCTCGCCACCGACCGGGACCAGGATGGGCTGGTCGTTCTTGATCGAGCTGACGATGTTCTCGCCGGGGATGTCATCGGCGGTGACGACGACGACCTTCGTCCAGTCGAACTCGGGGTCGAGCTCGAGCGCCTCGTAGGTGGCGTGCGCGTCGGTCGAGCGGATCGTGGCGCCGTACCAGGCGCCCGGGACGACGATGTCGTCGGTGTAGAGCGCAGTGCCGGTGAGCTTGGCCGGACCCTCGCGGCGGAGCGGACCGGCCGGCCGCGCGCGACCTGGGACCGAGGTGCCGGGTGGGATGACGAGCGCGTCGGGGACGGACGTCCGGGTCGTCATGCCCGCGACGATACCATCGCGCGCCGGCCCAACCGCCCCGTTCCCGACCGGACCCGCTGCGACCTCACCTGACCACCCCGGCACGGTGTCGAGCAGCACCGTGAATCGCCGCGCGGCAGGGCCTGATGCGGTCCGCCGGGCCTCCGCTGCCCGTATCATCCGGGCCCGCCGGAGACGGTGGCGCGTCACGAAAGGCGTGGCGCAACAGGGGGGTTGCCCTGCGATGAACGTTCCTATCGGCACGGTGTTCGCCTTCGTTGTCGGGACGGTGGCGACCCTGATCGTGCTTGCGGTCGCGTGGCCGGTTCTCGATCGGGCGCGGCGAGAACGCCGATTTGCCATGGTCGAGGTCATGCTCGCGTCGTCCTACATCGGGACGTCGCGCGGTGCCGCGACGTCGTCGATCCCTGCAGGGGCTGGCAAGACTCCCTCGGTGGACAGTTCCGACACTTCGGACGGTCACGCCGATCCCGATGCGCTCGACGACGGTCCGCGCCCCGACACGCACCGGGCCATCCTCGATGCCGTGTCCTTCGAGGCCATCGTCGCCCACGAGGACGAGCGTGAGGGGCGCTACCGGCGCCCGACGACCATGGTGGTCCTGGAGCTCGACGGGCTCGAGCGGTTGGTCGATCGGCTTGGCACGGGCGCCGCGGAAAAGGTCGAACCTGACGTCGCCGACACGATCGCAAAACTCGCGCGCCGGGCCGACTATGTCGCTCGCCTCGCGCCAGGCCGGTACGCCGTCCTGATGCCCGAGACCGACGAGATCGTCGCGATCAACTATGTAGAGCGGATCCGTCAGGCATGCGACGAGTGGCTAGAGTCGGGTGCCATCGCGATGCGGCTGGCCATCGGCTGGGCGAGCACGGCCGGCAACGCGTCGGTGACGACGGCGATGCAGATCGCGATCGACCGGATGCATCTCGAGGTCCGGCGCTACGCGCGCCTTGCCGCCGACGGCACGACCGGGGAATCGCCGACCGCCTGAGTCAGTCGATGCCGAGCCGGATCGCGCGACCGGGCGTCGCGCCCGTGTGTTCGCCGTCGCGAACGACGAGTGTCCCGTTGACGATGACATGGTCGATGCCCGTCGGGAACCTTCGTGGCTCGTCGTACGTGGCATTGCTCCGGATGGTCTCGGGGTCGAACACGACGAGATCGGCCAGGTTGCCATCGCGGATCGTGCCGCGCTCCCGAAGACCGAGTCGCGCCGCCGCGGCACCGGTCATCTTTCTGACCGCCTCCTCCAGGCTGAGCAGGCGCTCGTCTCGGACGAACTGGCCGAGGATCCGAGGATAGGAGCCGTACGTCCGCGGGCTCGGCTTGGCGCCGATGAACGTCGAGTCGGTCCCCACCATCCCGACCGGATGCTTGACGAAGTCGGGGAGGCTCCTGGTCCACGGTCCTGACGTGACCTGGTTGACGCCGAGGTCCTCCGCAAGCAACAGATCGCAGATCGTGTCGACTGGATCGGTGCCGGCATCGGCCATCACGTCGGCGAGCGTGTGCGCCTCCCAGCGCAGCAGGTCCGGACGTTGGAAGTTGCCGAGCCGCAGATCCGCCCAGCCCGCGGGACTCGTGTACGCGGGCGCCATCTCCTTCTTGAGACGGTCCCGAGTCGCGGTGTCAGCGATCCGTTCCTTGAGTGCCAGCGGACCGCCCGCCTGGACCCATTGCGGTAGCTGGATCAGGAGCCGAGTGCTCGCCCACTCGTACGGGTAGGAATCGAAGGTGACGTCGAGCCCCTCGGCGCGAGCGTCATCGACGAGCGCGAGCAGTCGGTCGGCGCCACCCGGATGCGTCTCGCGGTGATAGAAGTGCGTGATGTGAGCGGGGGCACCCGAACGTCGACCGATCTCGATCGCCTCCTTGAATGGGTCGAGATACCGATCGCCGAGCGTGTACCGGACGTGGCTGTGATAGAAGCCGCCGGCCTCGCCCGCGACCGTGTTGAGCGCCGCGAGCTCCTCGGTCGTGGCGTAGCTGCCCGGCGGGTAGTCGAGCCCCGAGCTCAGGCCGACCGCGCCGTCGGCCATCGCGTCGCGAAGGGTGCCGGCCATCCGGTCGAGCGCCGCGGGGTCGGCGGGGACGTCATCCCAACCGAGTGCGTCGATCCGCAGCTGGCTGTTCCCGACGAGCGTCCCGACGTTGACGCTCACCGTCTCGTCGTAGCGCCCGAGATAGTCGGCGACGGTACGCCAGTCGTAATCGATGTCCGGGCGGCCATCGAGCCCCGAGTCGAGGTGGACGAACGCCTCGAGGTCCTCGCGTCGGCGGAACGGCGCGAACCCGTTGCCATCGACGCCGACGATCTCGGTCGTGACGCCCTGGCGGACCTTGGGCTCGTGGCGCGGCTCGGCGAGGATCACGAGGCCGCCGTGGCTGTGGAGGTCGATGAAGCCGGGGGCGACGACGCGGCCGCTGGCGTCGAGGGTCGTGGCGGCGCGGGTGGGCTCGTCGGCTCCGGGCGGGAGGACGCGCATGCGGTCGCCCTCGACGACGACCGTGCCAGATCGCCCGGGCGCGCCGGTCCCGTCGACGATGGTGCCGCCGGTGATGAGGAGGTCGACCCGGTCGGTCACGGCGGCGTCGCCATCGCGCCCGGACCCTCCAACCGACGTCCGCGGACCCATGCGGCTCTGACCATGTCCGGATGCGCTCGGAAGATGAGACGGCTCACGAGGTCGTCCGGGTCCTCGTCGGCGATCCCCGAGATCGGCGCGATGAACGCCGGATCGACCGCGATCACGTCCGCTTCCTTCCCCGTCTCGAGCGACCCGATCGCGTCCTCCAGCCCGAGCGCCTCCGCGCCGGCCAGCGTCCCGAGGCGGATCCAGTCGAGGGGACTGAGCACGGGGCCCGTCTCGAAACCCGCCACGCGTCGTGCGTTCTGCGCGTAGAACCCGACCCGCATGACGCTGAAGATCGACAGATCCGGCCCGCCGGCGACATCCGATCCGAGGCCGACGGACAAGCCGGCGTCGAGGTATCGACCCAGCGGCATCACGCCCGACGCGAGGAAGAGGTTCGAGTTCGGGCAATGAGCGACGCGCGTGCCCGTCTCGACCAGGCGCGACAGCTCCCGATCCGACAGATGAACCGCATGGGCGAGCACCGAACGCTCGCCCAGCCCGCCGGCTCGGTCGTAGACGTCGACGTAATCGATCGCTTCGGGGAACAGCCGCGCGACCTCGGCGATCTCGCCCTGGTCCTCCGACACGTGGGTCTGCCAGTAGGCCCCGGTCGACGCGGCGAGGGCGGCCGACTCGCGGAGCAGCTCGGCGGTGCACGAAACGGCGAACCGCGGCGTGACGGCGTAGCGCAGTCGACCGTCGGCCGCGCCGTGCCAGCGCTCGATCAGGCGTGCGCTCTCGGCAAGCGTCCGATCGAGGATCGACGACGGGTCGATGGTCGGGTCGTACGTGACTCGGTCCATCATCACCTTGCCGACGATGGCCCGGATCCCGTGCGCCTCGGCGGCCCGGAACGTGGCATCCAGGCTTGCCTCGTAGACCGCGCCGTAGACGAGGGCCGTCGTGGTGCCGGCGGCGGCGAACGCGCGCCATGCCGCGGGGGCGACGCGCTCCGCGGTCGGAACGTCGAATGCGCGCTCGAGCGGGAAGATGTAGCGCTCGAGCCACGCCAGCAGGTCCATGCCGGCACCGAGCCCGGCATTCGGCAGCTGCGGCAGGTGGGCGTGCAGATCGACCATCCCCGGCAACAGCACCCATGCCCGGACGTCGAGCGCGCCTTCTACGAGGTCAGCGCGTTCGGCGGCCGCGCCCGCGAAGGTGATGCGGCCGCCTGCATCGACCGCCAGCAGCCCGTCGCGCTCGAACCGCGTACCGCCGCCGCCGAGTGGCGTCAGCAGTCGACCGCGCAGGACGAACGGGGGTGTGGCGGGCAGGTCCACGCGCGACAGGCTACCGGAGATGACGTGGCTACCGGGTATGAAACGACCCGGATCGGTCGATCCGGGTCGGGTCGTTCCTGAAGGGGCGCCGCCTAGCGCTTCTTGCCGCGAACCTCGAGCAGGTGAGCGGTCCACTCGGAGCCACCGCGGTCGATCGTCGCCGAGCTTCCGTGCCAGCCGCACGTGCAGGTGATCGTCTGCGCCTGGTGCTTGTACTCGTCGATGACGTGCTTGAAGGGCTCGACGGTGGTCGGGGACTTCACGGGCGGGCGACTGTTCACTCGGACTCCTGCGCGACCGGGGACTTCGACGCGAGGTGCGGCGGGGGCCACTCATCGTACCCGAAATCGCCGCTAGTCGCCGATCGGCGGGCGGTCCGGATCCGGTCGAGACGGTCGCCGGGAACGCGCCGTCTCAGCAGTCGAAGACGAACCAGCACAGCTCGTTGCGCAGCCGCTGGT
>DATNFQ010000204.1:0-9682 GCA_035606295.1 Patescibacteria group bacterium | reverse complement strand
TACAGCCCGAACAGCGAGCCGATCGAGGTGGCCGTCAAGCGCGCCGCGGCCGAGGCCCGCGTGACCGTCCGCGACCGCGGTATCGGCATCCCGGACGACAACGTCGATCGGCTCTTCACGGCGTTCTACCGGAGCGATGCCGCCCGGCGGCTCAGCGGTGGACTCGGGATCGGGTTGAGCGCGAGCAAGCACGTCGCGGCGCTGCTCGGCGGCCGGATCTGGGCGCACGCGCGCGAGGGCGGTGGCTCCGAGTTCGGTTTCGCGTTGCCGCTGGCGGAAGAGCGTCCGGACTGATCCCGCGGCGTGCCTGCGGCTCCGGGTGCGCGCAATAGCTAGCCACCACCGTTGACAAACGCGCCCGTGCCTCGACGATGACGCCGATGGCACGAGGGGTTCGATGAGCGATCTGTTCGACGTTTACGCGACGCAGGCGCGCCTGATCTGGGATTGGCGTGGCGGACCGGCGTCGCTCGCCAAGCGAGGCGTCCTGACGTTCGTCGTCGCGACGTTCTCATTCGCGGTCACCGCGGCGATCGTGCCCGGCATCGAGATCGATTCGATCCTGTCAGCCGCCCTGGCGGTGATCCTGGTCGGCCTCTTCAACGCGCTGGTCCGACCGATCCTGTTGGCGATCGTGGCGCCATGGTCGCTGGTCGCGATGGGCATCCTCGTGATCGTGATGCAGATCATCTCGTTCTTCTTCATCGCTCAGCTTTCGCCCGGCGTGCATGTCTCGCGACCGTCGATCGCCTTCGTCGGGTCGATCGTCTACACGATCATCAACATGACACTCATCTCCCTCTTCGGCATCGATCGTGGTGGGTCGTATTTCGGCGCACTGGTCCAGATGATGCGTACGAAGCACGGGGTCAAGCCGACCGACAAGCCGGGCCTCGTGATCATGCAGATCGACGGGTTGGCGCACCCGATCCTTGCCGGCCGCATCCGTGCCGGCTCCGTCAACACGATGGCCAGCTGGGTCCGAGAGGGCTCGCATCGCCTGTCACGTTGGGAGGCCCTCCTGCCGTCGATGACCTCGGCGAGCCAGCTCGGCATCCTGCACGGCAATAACGACGGGATCCCGGCCTTTCGCTGGTATGAGCGCGACCGCCAGAAGCTGATGGTTTCGAGCAACCCCAAGGACGCCGCAGAGATCGTCGCTCGAGCGTCGAACGGCGAGGGCCTGCTCTCGAACGACGGGGTCAGCATCTGCAACCTCGTTACGGGCGATGCGACGAGGTCGTATCTCACGACCGCGGCGTTGGCCGACGGCGCACGCGGTCTCGGTGACAGCAAGGCGTTCTACGGCTTCTTCCTCAGCCCGAGCGGGTACATGCGCGCGCTCGCTCTGTTCCTCGGCGAGTTCGGCAAGGAGCGCTACCAGGCGTTCCGCATGCGTCGTCGAGGCGTTATCCCGCAGCTCCACCGGGGCTACAAGTACGCGGGCATGCGTGCGGCGAGCAACGTCCTGCTTCGTGACGTGAACACCTCGCTGATCATCGAGGAGATGTACCGCGGGGCGAACGTCATCTACGCCGACTTCACCGATTACGACGAGATCGCCCATCACTCCGGCCCGGAGCGCGTCGAGGCGTTCGATGCGCTCGATGGCATCGATGAGGCGTTCGCCACGATCGCCAAGGTCGCCGCAGAGGGTCCGAGGCCGTACAGGATCATCGTGCTCTCCGACCATGGCCAGAGCCTTGGTGCGACGTTCAAGCAGCGCTACGGCGAAAGCCTCGCGGAGCTGATCCGGCGCCTGATGGGGGGTCGCGCCAACGTCGCGTCGATGGGCACGCACGGCGAGGGCTCGGCGTTCGTCAACGCGTTCCTCTCCGAGGTGTCGGGTGCGCGGGGAGCAAGCGGCGCCGTGGCACGGCGCGCCTTCGCGAGTCGGACGACGAGCGACGGTGTCGTCGACATCGAGGCGAGGCCGGACGAGCAGCCGGCGCTCGCCGAGGAGGGCTCGATCGCCGTCGTCGGGTCGGGCAACCTCGGGCTGGTCTACTTCACCGGGAACGCCCACCGCCTCACCCTCGAGGAGCTCGAGTCGATGCACCCGAACCTGGTTGCATCGATCGCGGCGCACCCTGGCGTGTCGATGGTGCTCGTACGCTCGGGTTCGCGTGGTGGCGTGGTCATCGGCGCACGCGGCGCCCGGTATCTGGACGATGGACGCGTCGAGGGCGAGGACCCGACGGAGCCGTTCGGACCCAACACGCTCCTCAGCCTCCGCCGCGAGGACGCGATGCAGCACGCGCCGGATCTGCTGCTCATCAGCCAGTACGACCCGGAGCTCGGCGAGGTCGCTGCGTTCGAGGAGCTGATCGGCTCGCACGGTGGGCTGGGTGGGTTCCAGACGCGGCCGTTCATCCTCCACCCGACCGACTGGGTCCTCGACGAAGACGTCCCGCTCGGCGCCCCGTCGATCTATCGGAACATCCGTCGCTGGTTGAGCTCGATCGGGATCGAGCTCGGGAAGCAGCCGGCAACGGCGCCGGCAGCCGTTGACGCGGCACCTCCCGCCGATGCCGACGAGGCTGTCGCCGCGGCCACGTAGCCCGCCCTCGCCGGGCATCCCGGCGGCGTTCCACCTGCATGCCGCCGATGCGTGCCCGCACCATTGCTCGCGGTCGGACCATGTAGCCGCAGCGGGACCGAACACCGGTCCATGGTCAGGAGGTGGACGACGTGCAGTCGATGATGGAGATGCCCGGCGATCCGGCGCTGGCCGGGCGATGGAAGTGGTTCGTGGGGCTCGGGATAGCGATGCTGATCCTTGGGATCATCGCGCTGATGAACGTCGTCGATGCGACGCTCGTGACCACCATCTTCGTCGGATGGCTCCTTCTGCTCGGCGGCATCGCGCAGATCGTGGCGGCATTCGCGACGCACGGCACCACCGGCAGTCGCGTCCTGATGGGCGTCCTCGGCGTGCTGTACGCGATCGTGGGCTGGGACATCATCGGCAACCCGTTGCAGGGCGTCGTGACGCTGACGGTCGTCATCTCGATCGTGCTCATCGTCGAAGGCATCATCCGGATCTTCACCGCGATCAGCGGAGGCACCACGCATCGCGGCCTCGTGGGGTTCGTCGGCGTGGTCAACCTGCTGCTCGGCCTCTGGCTCTGGTCGGGCATCCCGGTCAGCGGCGTTGCGATCGGCTTCTTCGTCGGCTTCGAGCTCGTGCTCGCTGGCATCGTCTGGATCATGGGCGGCTGGATGAGCCGGTCGCTCGCGACGTCCGCCGCCGCCGCCTGACTCCTACGGTCCGTCCGACTTCGGGGGTTCGCCTTCCGTTCGGTCGGTCCCGGTCTCGGTAGCCTCCGCATCTTCCGGAGCCCGCTCGTCCTCAGGGGCAGCGGGCTCTGTCGTGTCTGGCTCCGCGGCTTCGGCATCGGCGGTTTCCGTCTCAGCCGTTTCTGCCTCGGCGGTTTCCGTCGCAGCGGTTTCCGCCTCGGCGGTTTCCGTCGCAGCCGTTTCCGCCTCGGCGGTTTCCGTCTCAGCGACGAGGTCGGCGAGCGCGGGATCCGCCGGCGCTGCCGGCATGCCATCTCCCGCCGCGTCGCCGGCCGCCGCAGCCGCGGCAGCGCGCTCCGCCTCCGAGGCCTTGGAACGCTGGTAGATGAAGACGGCCACGGCAAGCAGAGCCAGCGTCAGAAGGACGATGACAAGGGCACTCCTACCGTCGTCGGCAGGGGTCGCCGCGACGACCGCGGAAACGGGGACGGTCACGTCGGAGATCGGGTTGCCCTTCGTGATGACCGGGACGCCCTGGCGGTTCTCCCAGCGGTTCGGCTCGTCGATGATCGCTGCCCCGACGACGTAGTCGGTCGTTTGCTGGATCTTGGCGGGATCGAACGGGATGGCGAACCGGATCGGCGTCTGCCCTGGCTGAAGATGGACGTCGATGCCGACGGTCGTGTCCGTCGAGAGGTCGAGGAGGACGGCGGCCGAGAAGGCCTCGGTCCCGAGCTGGATATCGACACCGCTGATCGACCCGGTGACGTCGCCCTTGAGGACGTCGGGTCGGTATGTCAGGGCGAGCGTCAGCCCGCTTGTCGGGTTGCCCTTCGTGATGACCGGCGTGCCTGTCGTCGTGACCCATGTCCGGTCGCCATCGACGATGGTCGCCTGCAGCGTGTAGGTCACGCCCTGGTCGATCGCGACATGGCTATAGTCGAGAAGGAACGGGACGGGGACCTGGGCCGGCTCGTCGACGATCTCACTCGCGACGACGGAACCCGCACTCGCCTTGCCAGCGCCCTCGACGAGGACGATGAGGGCATGCGCGTCGGGTGACAGCGGGGCCGGCTCGGCATAGGTCAGCAAGCCGGTGATCGTGCCGGCGGCCGCGGGGATGGCCGATTCCGTCGGGGACGGGCTCTCGGTCGGCGACTCGCTCGGGCTAGCGCTCGGCGAGGGACTCGGGCTGGGCGACGGCGTCGGGGACGGTGTCGGCGAAGGCGTCGGCTTCGGGGTGGGAGTCGGCGTCGGCTTGGGTGTGGGGGTCGGCGTCGGCTTGGGGGTGGGCTTTGGAGTCGGTTTCGGCGTCGGCTTCGGGGTCGGAGCCTCCGTGGGCGCCTCGGTGGGCGCCTCCGTCGGCGCGGCGGTCGGTTTCTCCGTCGGCGCCGCGGTGGGCTCCTCGGTCGGAGCTTCGGTCGGTTCCTCGGTAGGCGCCACGGTCGGTGTCGGTTCAGGGGTCGGCGGGACCGGGATCTCTCCGGCACGAGGGGCGACCTGGACAGCGACGGACTCGACGGGCTTCCCGTCGACGATCGCCTCGGCGGGTTCGGCGGTATCCCAGACCGAGCCCCCATCGACGATCGCCGCCCGTATGACGTACCGAGCCGCCGGATCGACGAGCTCCGGGTCATAGCCGACGGAGATCGGGATGTCATCGGTAGCTGGGACGTCGACGATGGGCGCCACGCTCACGACGGTGCCCGTGTCCTCCTTGACCAGGACGGCCAGCTCGACGGCAGCGTTCGTGAGCTCCGCATCCGCAGGTCGCACGACCGTTCCCTCGATCGCAGCCGGATACGTAGGGGCAGGCGCCACTGGGATCTCGACGTTGACCCGTGGGCCGCCGGTGATGACCGGGACGGCCTCAGCGCTCTGGTAGACCTTGTCGCCATCGACGATCGATGCGAACAGGGCATACGAATGCGTGTCGTCGATTGTGGCGTCGTCGTACAGCACCGCGAACGGGGTCGGGAGGGCCGCGACGGGCTCGATCCGTTGCTCACCCACGATCACACCGGCACCCTCGGTCGCCGTCTGGTCGACCAGCGTCACGACCGCGACGGCATCAGGGGAGAGCGTCAGTTGCTCGTCGGAGACGATCACGCCGTTGACGACCGTCGTGGCCGCGAGCGTGGTCGCGCCGGGGATCGCTGCCCAGGCGGCCAGCATGACGGCCATCAGCGCGGTGCGTGCCCGGCGACTCATGCGTGGTCCTCCTGTCTTCGGGCCGCTGCGGCGGAAGGCTGGACCGGCCGCGCCGGTCTTCGTTGCAGGCGTCCATGGTCGACCCAGGGCCGCGTTGACTGGATGGGGTCGGCAGGCGAACGGCCTTCGCGCATGCCCGCGCGTCGTGCACGGAGCGGCCGCCCAGAGGCAGACGCGCGAGCCCACCCCTTCCGACATGGGTGGCCCCGCCCTTACGATGGACCCTCGGTCGTGCTGAAGTCGCGGCCAGGAGGTGAGCCATCCCCGACGAGGCGGACGTATCGGCGCGATCGGTGCCTGACGCAGGTCTGGATCTGGGCGGGGGCGATCTCGTGCCGGGCTGGTTGCGCCGGCTCGGTGCGCTCGGTTGGCGGATCCTCGCGGTGCTCGCGATGGCGGTCGTCCTGGTGTCGATCGCCGTGCGCCTTTCGACCGTCACCGCGTCGATCATCTTCGCCATCCTCGTCGCCGCGAGTGTGGCGCCGGCCTACCGATACGTGCGGGCTGGTCGCGGGTGGGCGGCGAGCAAGTCCGCCGCCGTGCTCTGCGTCGTCGCGCTCGGGGCGCTCGCGATCAGCGTCACCGTCATCGTGCTCACGTTCGCCCCGTACGTCGGTCAGCTCATCGACACGGTCCGCGAGGGCGTCACCGCCATCAGCACGTTCCTGACGAGCGTCGGTGTGCCGGAAGACGCCGTCGCACTGATCACGGGATCGGTCACCGACGTCCAGGAGCTTATCGGCGGCGCCGTGTCGAACCTGGTCGGCTCGATCGCTGACGCCGCGACCGTCGTCATCCTTGGCGGCTTCCTCACGTTCTACGTCCTGTACGACTACGAGAAGGCATGGTCGACCGCCATCCGTGACCTCAATCCGAGTCAGCAGGCGGTCGTGACGGAACATGGGACCGTCGCGCTGGACAACGTGAGTGCATATCTACGCGGGACGGCGCTCGCCGCCGGGGTCGACGCACTGGCTGCGCTGATCTATCTGCCGATCCTCGGCGTGCCGCTCGCCGGGCCTCTGGCAGTCGTCGTCTTCCTGGGTGGCTTCGTCCCGTACATCGGACCGGTCGTCGCCTCGAGCATCGTCCTCCTGGCGGTACTCGCCACACAGGGCGTCGTCGTCGCCACCGTCGTGCTCGGGCTGATGATCGCCGTCGGGCTCCTCCAGCGGCGGGTGCTCAAGGGGGCCGTCGCTCGCACGATGCCGCACCATCCGGCGCTGGTCGTTATCGCCCTTCCCGCCGGTGCAGCGCTATTCGGGCTCATCGGGTTGGCCGCCGCCGTGCCCGCGGTCATCCTCGTCGAAGCCTTCGCCGGGCCGCTGACCACGATCCTCGAAGGCGCACGTCGGGAGGCGTCCACGAGCCTTGTGCCGACCTGGCTGGACCGCCTCGCGCAGTGGAGCTGGCGTGGGCTTATCGTCGTCGCCCTGATCGCGATCGCGATCACCGCGGCGGTAGCCGTTCCGGGCGTGACAGTGCCGCTCGTGCTAGCACTCGTACTCGCCGCGACCCTGGTGCAGGGCGTGTCGGCCCTCGAGGCTCGCGGGCTCGGGCGCGGTCAGGCGGCCCTGGCGACGACCATTGCGAGCGCCATCCTCGTGTTCGGCGCGGCGGCATTGGCGATCATCGCCATCGGTGGATCGGTCGCGCAGACACGGGACGTGGCGGAAGCTGGGGCTAAGCAGACCGGTGTCGATAGCTTCGCCGAGCTCGTCGCCGCGTTCGGGTCAGGGATCACGACACAGGTCTTCGGCATCTTTTCGGAGGTGGTCGGCCTCGCCGTCGCGATCCTGCTGGCCCTCCTGCTCACGTTCTACCTGCTCAAGGACGGCGCCGTCTGGTGGGAGCGCGCGCTTTCGGGCGTATCGGGGCGTCGACGCGACCTCCTCGACGACATCGCGCGTCGCTCGGCCGGCATCCTCAACGGCTACATGATCGGGACGGGAACGATCGCCCTCTTCGCTGCGGTCACCCAGTGGCTGATCATGGTCCTGCTGGGGCTACCGTTGGCCTTCCCGGTCGCCGTCCTGACGTTCTTCGGCAACTTCATCCCGTACATCGGTGGGGCCATCACGACGTTCATCGGATTCCTCGTGGCCCTGGCGGTCGGTACCCCGACCGATATCGTGATCATGGCGATCTACACGCTGGTCTTCAACATCGTCCAGGGGAACTTCGTGGCGCCGCTGGTCTATGGGAAGACCGTGAGCCTCCATCCCGCGATCGTGCTGCTTGCCATCCCTGCCGGTGGCCAGATCGCTGGGATCATCGGGATGTTCCTGATCGTCCCGTTCCTCGGCGTCGTGGCGGTCACGTGGCGGCTGGTGCTGCACGTCTTCGACCCGGACGATGCGCCGCCGGTCGTGGAGGGTTCGTCGTCCAGGGTGTCCGAGGTTGGTCAGCCCGCGACGGTCCCGAAGGCAGCCACGTCCTAGTCCGCGTTCGGCGGATCTTTCTCAGTCCCGTCGTTGGCAAGATCGGTGAGCTCGCGTTCCGCGACAGTCTTCGGGACCAACCGGCGGGCGATCCCCTCGCTCTCCTCTGACAATGCCTGCGCCTGAGGGTCCGCGGGATCGAGGCGCGATTTCTTCTCCTCGATCTGCTTGAGGCGCGCGGCGTCAGCAGCGATGTCCTCGGTGGTGGCGCGGAAATCCCCTTCGAGATCCGACATGGTCCGACGATCAGCTCCTGGCTACCACGGTCGCGTCCACGATCCGTCTCGGTAGCAGTACCACAGCGTGAAGGGCTCGCTCGCGAGCTCGCGTGGACGGACGACGGCGGAAGGATACCGCTCGCGAAGGCGCTGCTGGAAGGTTCCGGGCGTCGTTTCTCCCTCGGCGAGGATCGCCTCCGCGTAGGAGACGAAGTCCTCGTCGTTTCGCGGATTCAGGACAACGGCGCTCGGCACCATGCGTTCGACCTCTGGCGCATGCCCATGCTGCCCTGTCCCCGGCATGACCGTCCCGTGGACGGTCGGTACCCTCCGTTGCAGCGTCGTGGCAAATCTGCGCATCGAGCGCTCCGTCAGGCGGGCCGCGGCGGGACCTCGAACGAGTCACCCGGCATCAGGACGGGGATCGTCACTTCCGGCGCGGTGACCGCCGCCTCCTCGATGAATCGGTCGCCGCTCTCCTCGAATCTGTGGCGCCGGACGCGGCCCATCCCGACCGGCCAGAGCGTGCCCCAGTGGACGGCTACGGCTGCGCGCGGCTTGAGCAGTCGCAAGGCCGCCGCCGCGGTCGTGGGGTTGAGATGACCGGTCCGCAGGGTCGGACCCCAGCCGCCGATCGGCAGGATCGCCAGGTCGAGGTCACCGGCGAGATCGGCCATGCCGGGGAAAAGGTCGGTGTCTCCGGCGAAATAGACACGTTCCTTGCCGTCGAGCATGTAGCCGACCGCGGGCGCGGCCGGTCCGAACGGCATGCGCCGGCCGTCGTGTGCCGCGGGCACCGTCCGAACGCGGACTCCTCCGAACATCACCTCGTCACCGATGTCGACCTCGTGGACGTCCTCGAACCCCTGGGCTCGCACGAGTCGTCCGGTGTTCCGCGGCACGACGAGGGTCGTCTTGCGGTCGAGTTGCCGAAGACTGCCGAGATGGAGGTGGTCCTGGTGGGCGTGGGAGACGAGCACGGCGTCGACCGGGGCGACCTCCAGGTCGGGCGACTTGCGGCGGCGGCGCACCGGGCCGATACCCCCGACCAGGAACGGGTCGAAGAGGAATTGGACGTCGTCCAGCTCGAGCCTGACCGTCGCGTGTCCGAACCAACGCAGGCGTGTCACGCCCCGTCGGCCTGACGGAATACCGTCACGAACTCCTCCCCGTGGGTCTCGGTGTAGGAGTCGAAGTCGAGGAGGTGGCCATCGCCGCGCGGCATCCGGAACCGCGATTCGGCTGCGCCGATCTCCGCGAGGATGTCGAGCATGATGCCGACCTGGTCGGTGGATCCGGGTGTCACGAACTCCTGCCAGTAGTGGCCGACCATCTGCTGACCGAAGAACGACTCGGCCGCGCCATTGGCTTCGAGGATAAGGGCCTCGGCGTCGTACCGGACACGCGGCAGGTCGGGTTGCCTCCACCACTGTTCGCCGTCAGCCTCGGTCACATGACGATCGCGCCGCAACACCCACTGGTCTGCCTCCTGCTGCACGGTCGCGTGCGGATAGAGCCGATGCAGCCGGATCGCTAGGCCGTCGGGCGTCGCTTCCGGCATGCGGTCCAGGG
>DATNFQ010000203.1:0-7673 GCA_035606295.1 Patescibacteria group bacterium | reverse complement strand
ATGCAACGGCTCGACGGGCTCCGCGGGCTCGCCCACCGCTTCCGGCTCCGCGATCGTCATGACGCGGCGACCAACGCCAAGGGTCGCTCGCCTGCCGCAGCTCGCGCCGCGCTCTCGACGAGCGACCGGATGATCGGGAGGCCCTCATCCGACCCGAGGATCGATTCGGACGCGCGCTCGGGGTGTGGCATCAGCCCCGCGACGTTCCCCGCAGCGTTGAGGACGCCGGCGATCGCCCGGAGGCTGCCGTTCGGGTTGTGCTCGCGATCGTCCTCGGCTGCCTGTCCACCTTCTTCGTCGACGTAGCGGAACAGCACCTGGCCCTCAGCCTCCAGCGCGTCGAGCGTCGCGTCGTCCGCGTAGTAGCAGCCCTCGCCGTGTGCGATCGGCATCCGGAGCGGCGCGCCCCCGGCCGCCAGGCCGTGGGTGAACGGCGTGTCGAGCCGCTCGGCGGCGATCCGGACGTCGCGACCCAGGAAACGCAGACCACGATTGCGCAGCAGCGCTCCCGGGACGAGCCCGGCCTCGGCAAGGACCTGGAAGCCGTTGCAGATCCCGAGCACGAGCCCGCCATCAGCCGCGAATGCCTCGACCGCTCGCATCACAGGGCTGAAACGGGCGATCACGCCGGCCCGAAGATAGTCGCCGTAGGCAAAACCGCCCGGCAGGATGACCGCCGCGACGCCATCGAGCGTCGCCTGCTCATGCCAGAGGGCGACGGGCTCGCCACCGGCCAGCTCGAGCCCATGGAGCGTGTCGCGGTCGCAGTTGCTGCCGGGGAAGACGACGACGCCGATGCGCACGGGCATCAGGCGACCGCCTCGACGGGCTCGATGGCCTCGATCGCGTACGCCTCGATGAGCGGGTTCGCCAGCAGCTCCGAGGCGAGGCGTTCGACGACGGCTAGGGCCGACGCGGCATCCGACGCGTCGACGCTGAGCTCGACGCGACGCCCGACGCGGACGGCGTGGACGCCCTCGATCCCGAGATGGTCGAGGCTGCCCTCGACGGCCCTCCCCTGCGGATCGAGGATGCCCGGTTTGGGCGTGACATTCACCGCGAATCGATGGCTGCTCATCGGGCGATCACGTCCTCCTTGAGGTACCGCTCGAAGCTGGCACCGGTGATCCGTTCGTAGGCAGCGACGTAGCGCTCCCGCGTCCCTTCGACGATCCACGCCGGCAGCGATGGACCGGGTTCGCTCTTGTCCCAGGGCTGCGTCTCGAGCCAGTCGCGCACGAATTGCTTGTCGAAGCTCGCCTGCGGGCGACCGGGCGCATAGATCGAGGCGTCCCAGAAGCGGGACGAGTCGGGTGTCAGCACCTCGTCGATGAGCACGAGCTCCTTGGTGCCGGGTCGCAAGCCGAACTCGAATTTCGTGTCCGCGATCAGGATGCCGGCGCGAGCCGCGACGCCGATCGCGGCCGCATAAAGGTCGAGCGCTGCGCGTCGCACGCGCTTGGCCAGGTCGACGCCAAGTGCCTCGCTCATCGCCTCGAATGAGACGTTCTCGTCGTGGGCGCCCTGGTCGGCCTTGGTCGCGGGCGTGAAGATCGGTTCGGGCAGGCGCTCGCTCTCGCTCAGTCCGCGCGGCAAGCGGATGCCGCAGACGTGGCCGGTCGCGACGTAGCCTTTCCACCCCGAACCCGCGAGGAAACCACGTACGACGGCCTCGAATGGGATCACGTCGACCCCCTCGACGATCATCGAACGGCCGCGTAGATCGGGGTCGTCCACGGCGACCGAGCGGAGGTGGTTGGGCACGACCCCGGCGGTCTCGGCGAACCAGAACCGGGACAGACCCGTCAGGACCCGACCCTTGTCCGGGATCTCCGTCGGCAGGACGACGTCGAAGGCGCTGATCCGGTCGGACGCGACCATCAGCAGCTGACCGTCGGGCAGGTCGTACAGGTCGCGGACCTTGCCCGACCGAACGAAGCGGTCAGCCGTCAACATGCGTCGACTCCGTCGTGGGCTCCGGCGCGGGACGCGCGAGGGTGTCGAGCCGCGCGATCACTTCGTGGACGTTGCGCAGGAACGTCGCTTCGTCGAAGCACGCGTCGAGCGCTTCGAGCGGCAGCCTCTGTGCGACGACCGGGTCGACCGCGAGTAGATCGCGCAAGGGCGCCCGTTCGTCGGCGGCGCGGAGGGCGGCGCGCTGGACGATGGCGTACGCCTCGTCCCGTCCGACGCCACCCTTCTCCACGAGCGCGACGAGGACGCGGCTGCTGGCGTGGAGCCCCAGACCGCGGGCGATGTTTTCGCGCATCCGCTCGGATCGGACGACGAGCCCCTCGATGAGGGTCGTCATCCGGACCAGCATGTAGTCGAGCAGGGTCGTCGCGTCCGGCAGGATGACCCGTTCCGCACTCGAATGGCTGATATCGCGCTCGTGCCAGAGCGGCTGGTCCTCGAGCGCGGTCTGCGCGTAGCCGCGCAGGAGTCGAGCGAGACCGGAGATCCGCTCGGCGAGGATCGGGTTGCGCTTGTGGGGCATCGCGCTCGAGCCCTTCTGGCCGACCTTGAACGGCTCCTGGACCTCGCCGATCTCGGTGTGCTGCAGGTTGCGGACCTCCGTCGCGATGCGCTCCAGGCTCCCACCGAGGATCGCGATCGCCGTCAGCAGCGCCGCATGGCGGTCGCGCTGCACGATCTGGGTGCTCACCGGGTCCACGTGCAGGCCGAGCGCCGTGAGCACGTCGCGTTCGATGTCCGGGTCGAGGTGGCTGTACGTGCCGACCGGCCCGGAGATCTTGCCCGTGCCGATCTCGTCGACGGCCGTCGCGAGTCGCTGGCGGCCTCGATCGATCTCGAACGCCCACCCGGCGACCTTGAGCCCGAACGTCGTCGGCTCGGCATGCACCGAGTGGGTCCGCCCCATCATGGTCGTGTCCGCTTCCGCCCGTGCCCGCGCGACGAGGACCCCGATGAGACGGTCGGCGTCGTCGAGCAGGCGGTCACCCGCCGCTCGAAGCTGGAGCGCGAGTCCGGTATCGACGACATCGCTACTCGTCAGGCCGAGATGGAGATACCGCCCCTCCGGGCCGATCGACTCGGCGACCTGACTGACGAACGCGATGATGTCGTGATCGGTCGTGCGCTCGATCTCGGCGATGCGATCGACATCGATGGTGGCCCGCGTCTCCATCGCCTCGAGCGCCGCCGGCGGAACGAGGCCACGCGCCGCCTGGGCGCGCGCCACCTCGAGCTCGACACGGAGGATCTGCTCGAAGCGGGCCTGATCGGACCAGATCTCGGCCATCTCCGGGAGCGTGTAGCGCCGGATCACCGCGCCGACCCGACGGCGAAGGCACCCGAGCCGTACACCGCCTGAAGCCCGATGTCGCGGCGCCGCTGCAGTCCGTCGAACGAGATCATCCCAGCGGCCATCTCGGCCTGGTCGCGGGCCGATGCGAGGTCGGGGCCGCGACCGACGACCGTCAAGACGCGACCGCCCGCGGTGCGGTAGCCACCGTCGGCATCACGTGCCGTCCCGGCGTGGAATAGGAGCGCGCCCGAGGCCCGGGCTGCGTGGAGACCCTCTATCGGGTCACCGGATCTCGGGACGTCCGGGTATCCGGCGGCTGCCAATACGATCCCGAGCGTGGCACCAGGGATCAGCGGGACGCGATGACCGTCGACGCCGAGTGCCTTGATGGCGGCCTTGAGCCGGCCCTTGGCCGCCGCGAGCAGGAGCGGCCCGAGCGGGGCGGCGAGTCGGGGCAGGATCACCTGCGTCTCCGGATCGCCGAACCGCGCATTGCATTCAAGGAGCACGGGCCCGTCAACGGTCAGCATCAAGCCGGCATAGAGCGCGCCACGGAATGGGGTCCCGCGACGCGCCAGCTCGGCCAGGATCGGGCGGTGGAAGCGCTCGATGAGCTCGTCGGCTGCGTCATCAGGCAGGTCTTCGAGTGGGCTGTATGCACCCATCCCGCCCGTATTCGGCCCGACATCGAGATCGCCGAGCCGCTTGTGGTCGCGCGCGAAGGGCAGGGCGAGTGCCTCCTTGCCGTCGCAGAGCGCGATCAGACTCGCCTCACGTCCCTCGAGTCGCTCCTCGATGAGGATGGGGCCACCGCCGATCTGTGCGTCGATCGCCCACACGGCCTCGTCGATGTCGTCGCAGACGGTGACCCCCTTGCCGGCGGCCAGGCCGTCAGCCTTGACGACGATGCCCTTGCCCTCCGCTGCGAGCTGGCGCGCGAACTCGATGGCGGGTCCGCGCTCGGCGATCTCGAACGCCGCCGATCTGGCCATCGGCACGCCCGCCGCGACGGCGACGTCGTGGCAGAACGCCTTGCTCGATTCGATGCGGGCGGCGGCGGCGGCAGGGCCGAACACCGCGATCCGGTGCTTGTGGAGCGCATCGACGACGCCGGCAGCCAGCGGCGCCTCGGGGCCGATCACGACGAGCTCTGCCGCGATGGCCTTGGCGACGAAGACGACCCGTTCGGCATCGAGGGGGTCGAGGTCCTTGAGCGCGCGCACGCGCGGCTCGGCCCCGATCGCATAGCTCCCGGGCGCGACGGTGACCTCGTTCACACCAGGTTCGACGCTGAGCTTCCAGGCGAGGGCATGCTCGCGAGCTCCGCCGCCGACGACGAGGATGCGCGTGGGCATGACGAGCCCGCTAGCGGTCACGCCGGGACCCCCTGGCGCTGGCGCATCGAGCGCCAGGCGCGCTCGATCGTCTGCGTTCGCTCAGGTCCGACCGAGACGAGGACGATCGGCACTGCCGCATGTTCCTCCAACGCCGTCACGTATCGGCGCGCATTCTCCGGCAGGTCGCTCAGCGAACGGACGTCGTGGATCGGTTCGGCCCACCCGGGGAACTCGTCATAGATGGGGGTCGCGCGCGCGAGCGCCGCGCCGCTCGACGGCCAGGTGTCGATGCGCCGACCGTCGATCTCGTACGCCACGCAGATCCGCAACCGCTCGATGCCGGAGAGGATGTCGAGCTTGTTGAGCATGATCGAGGTGACGCTGTTGACCGCTACCGCGTACCGCAGGGGGACGGCGTCGAACCAGCCGACCCGGCGCGGTCGCCCGGTGACCGTGCCGTATTCATTACCGCGTTCGGCGATGCCGTGGCCGATCCCGTCGAGCAGCTCGGTCGGATAGGGACCCGAGCCCACACGGGTCGAATACGCCTTCATGACGCCGATGACCTCGTCGACCTGGAGCGGCCCGATGCCGCCGCCCGTGCATGCGCCACCGGCGACCGCGTTCGACGAGGTGACGAACGGATAGCTGCCATGGTCGATGTCGAGGAGGGTGCCCTGCGCGCCCTCCAGGAGGACGTGCTCGCCGCGCTTGAGTGCCCCCTGGACGAGCCAGGTCGTGTCGTCGAGGTGCTCCCGCAGCCGCTCTCCCCAGCCCAGCCCCTGGTCGACCAGCTCCTCCACATCGAAGGCGGGCTGGTCCATCGACGCGAGGAGGAGGTTCTTGTCGGGGACGACGCGTCCGAGACGGTCACGCAGCACGTTCGCGTCGACGAGGTCCTCCATGCGGAGGCCCAGCCGCCATGCGCGGTCTGCGTAGGTCGGCCCGATGCCGCGCCCGGTGGTCCCGACGGCGGCACCCGCAAGACGCGTTTCATTGCCGCGGTCGAGCGCCACGTGGTACGGCATGATCACGTGCGCACTCCGGCTGACCCGCACGCGACTCACGTCGATCCCGCGGTTCGTGAGCATGTCGAACTCGTCGATCAGGGTGGTGGGGTTCACGACGACGCCGTTGCCGATCACCGACGTCATGTGCGGGTAGAGCACGCCCGAGGGTGTGAGCCGCAACTTGAACACCTCGTCGCCACGGACGACGGTGTGGCCGGCGTTGTCGCCGCCCTGATAGCGGACGACCATCGAGGTCTGCTCGGCAAGGAAGTCCGTCGTCTTGCCCTTGCCCTCGTCGCCCCATTGGAGCCCGACGATCACGGTTGCCGGCATCAGAGAGCTCGCCATCGAGCGGCGGCGGATGGACCGTCCATGGCAAGGCGCCGGCGAGCACGCGAGCGAGCGCACTCCAACGTGCGTGAGCGAGTGGGCGCCGACGGCAACGCCGCGATGGGCGGAAACATCCGCCGCCCAATGAAAAAGGCCCCGACCCGGTGGTCTGGGACCCAGATAGACCTCTCCCGTGTGGCGCCACCGACGCGGCGGTGGAACGCTGTCCGGCGGTCGCCCGACCGCCTCACGGGACGGCCGATGCGCCCAAGTCGCGCGATCGTTGACCTCCTGTCCACGGGCAGGGACCCGCTTGCTGTCGAGGACGCGCGGAGTATAGCAGCGAGGCCCGGTCGCGACGGCCGGGCGCGCACCATCCTGGTGCGAGCTCGGGGTACCACCGTTACGTTCCCTCGGTACCACCGGCAGGGTCATGGTGGACCCACCCGGACCGCAGACTTCCCGTGTGAGTCGTATGTTCGGGATCCTGGCGCTCGGGGCCGCCGCCGGGATCGGGATCCTGCTCCTGTTCGTCCCCGAAACGGCATCGGCATGGCTGCCGGCGCCCATCCGGTTGGGCGTGACCGCGATCGGCGCCGCCATCCTCGGCGTCGCCCTGACCTCGATCGTCGTCCGGGCGCACTTCGCCTACCGCTTCGGGTATCTCATCAAGGCCGCCGAGCGGATCGCCTCGGGCGATTACACCGGGTACGTCGAGCCGCTGGGAAGCTCGCAGGAGCGGCGCCTCGCGCGCGCCATCAACGACATCGCGACGGCGTTGGTCGATACGCACGATCGAGCCACGTACGACCGGCTCACCGGCGTCGCCAACCGCCAGTCCTTGCTCGCCGCCCTGTTCAACGAGGTCGAACGGGCGACCCGCTATGGCCGACCGCTGTCGGTCGCGTTCGTCGATATCGACCACTTCAAGTCCGTCAACGACACCTACGGCCATGCCGTCGGGGACGTGGTCCTCCGCGGGGTGGCCCAGACGATCGCGGAAAGCCTGCGGGCATCGGACATGATCGGCCGCTACGGCGGCGAGGAATTCATGCTCATCCTCACCGAGACTGACGTCGAAGAGGGATCCGTGCTGACGGAGAAGCTGCGTACGCTCGTCGGCCGCCAGCGCTTCTCGGTCGAGGGCGCGCCTGACATCGCAGTCACCATCTCGATCGGTATCGCCGGCGGGGTCGGGACCAAGCTGCGGATGGAGAACCTTGTCCGCGACGCCGACGCGGCCATGTACTCGGCCAAGTCGCTCGGTCGCAATCAGACCTATGTGTTCGCGGAGCCCGACGACGACGCCCGGGTGCCGCGCGCCCCGATCTCCGCCGCGGGACGAGCTCGCGCGGTCGAGATAGGCCAACGCGCACGCGACGCCGCGACGGCGGCGCTCGCGTCGGTTCTTGCGCCGATGCCCCACTACCGCGGCCAGCCGTCGGCCCTCATCGCCTCGATCGTCGTGACTCTGGGCCGTCAGCTCCAGCTGTCCGACACCGAGATCGACCGCCTCCGCGTCGCGGCGCTCCTCCATGACGTCGGCAAGATCGCCGTCCCGGAGGAGATCCTCGAGAAGCCGACATGGTTGACGTCATCCGAGTGGCGGACCGTCGTGCAGCATCCGCGCATCGGGCAGGTGATCCTCGAGCAGGCGGCGGCGCTCAAGGACGCCGTCCCGATCATCCTCCACCACCACGAGCGCTACGCCGGGCACGGTTATCCGTT
>DATNFQ010000202.1:0-10215 GCA_035606295.1 Patescibacteria group bacterium | reverse complement strand
ACGCGCTGCTGCTGGCCGCCGGACAGCTGATGCGGGTACCGCGCCGCGCCGTCGCCGATCTGGATCAGCTCGACGAGCTCGGCGACCTTGCGCTTCACGTCCGCCTTTGATCTCTTCCTGACGTCGAGGCCGTAGGCGATGTTCTCGGCGGCGGTCATGTTCGGGAAGAGCGCGTACGACTGGAACACGACGCCCATGCCCCGCTGGTTGGCGGGCTCCCTGGTGACGTCGCGACCCTCGAGCAGGATCCGACCACGATCGGCCTCTTGAAGACCCGCGACCATCCGGAGCGTGGTCGTCTTCCCGCAGCCACTAGGGCCGACGAGGGAAACGAGTTCGCCGCGGTCGATCTCGAGGTCGAGGCTGTCGACGGCGACCACATGACCGAACGTCTTGCGCAGCTGTTGGAGCTCGAGTTGAGTCACGGTCGCACCCCTCTGGTCGACGGCAGACGGATCGCGCGGCTGGCTTGACACGGAGTGTAGCGTGGGCGAGGTCAGACGTTATACGACATACGTCTTCCCGTCGAGAGCCACCGTCCCGGCAGAGGGCCCAGACCAAGTGACGTTGATCGGCCAGGCGAAGCTCGCCTCGCGGGTCCGCGAGGAGGTCCGCGACCGGATTCGGGACGGCCGATTCTCGGAGGGCGTCCAACTTCCACCGGAGGTCGAGCTGGCGACGTCGTTCGGGGTCAGCCGCACGACCGTCCGGGAGGCACTGCTCCAACTCGAGCAGGAAGGGCTGCTCATCCGACGCCACGGACACGGCACGTTCGTGCGGTCCGCCGCGCGGCTCCGCGGCAGCCTGAACGCCAACCTCAGCGCCACCGAGGTGATCCGAGGCCACGGGATGGAACCCGGCACGAGCCATGCCCGGGTCGAGGAGGTCGGGGTCGACGATGAGGCCGCCGCACCGCTCGGTCTGGCGCCGGGCGCGCCGGTCGTGCGTCTCGAACGTGTCCGGACGGCCGACGGGCGGCCCGTGATCTTCACCGTCGACGTCATCCCGCGCCGTCTCTTCAGCGATCCGGAGCTCGACACGGATGCTCTGCTCGATCCGGGGCTCTCGTTGTACCGGTTCTATGCGGAGCGCCTCGGTCGATCGATCACCGACGGCCAGGCCTCCATCCGGCTGACCCGGGCCGACGCCCTCGTCGCCGACCGTCTCGGGATCCCTGCCGGGAGCCCGATCCTGCGACTCGAACAGGTCGACTCGACGGCCGAAGGAGAGCACGTCCTCTTCTCGGTCGAGTCGTACGTCGCCGATACGTTCGAGTTCGGCGTCCATCGTCGAGGGCCGGCACTCGATGCCCTCCCGACCCGGGCCCGGCCGGCCCGGCCCAGCGGATGAGGCGGCGCGCCGGTCGCGGACCCTGAGGAGGCCGCCGCCGGCACCAGCCCACCACCATCGCGGTCGACCACGACCGCGAGCCGACCCATCTGACACACGCGATGGAACCCTATGGAGGAGGACGAATGCATCGACCACGGACGACCCTAGGTGCACTCGGGTTGACCCTGATCCTCGTCGCTGGATGTAGCAGTTCGACGCCGTCGGCGTCGACCGAGACCAGCACCGCCCCGAGCGCCAGCGCGGCTGGCGCGCCCGATGCCTCCGCCGTCATCGCCGATCTCGAGACGAAGACCAAGGCGGAAGGCGCGCTCAATAGCTACGGCATGCCGCCGGACTGGACGAACTTCGGCGCCATCTGGGACAAGTTCCTGCCGAAGTACAACCTGACCCATACCGACACCGACATGTCGAGCGCGGAGGAGATCCAGAAGTTCGACGCCGAGAAGAACAACCCGGTCGCCGACCAGGGCGACATCGGGATCCAGTTCGGCCCGGTCGCCGTCAGCTCCGGGACCGTCCAGCCCTACAAGCCGACGGGCTGGGACAAGATCCCCGACTACGCCAAGGACCCGGACGGGAACTGGATGTGCTGGTACACCGGCACCATCTCGTTCGCCGTGAACACGGCGCTCGTCCCGAACGTGCCGAAGAGCTGGGCTGATCTCAAGAAGCCCGAGTACAAGGGCACGATCGCGATCAGCGACCCGCGCAACGCCGCCCAGGGCTCGATGACGGTCCTCGCGGCCGCCCTTGCCAACGGCGGTGACGAGACCAATATCGACCCAGGCCTGCAGTACTTCGACGAGCTGAACAAGGCCGGCAACCTGACGTCGGTCGCGCCGAGCAAGGCGAACATCGAGAAGGGCGAAGCCAAGATCGCCATCCTGTGGGACTACAACGCCCTGCCGGTCCGCGATGACCTTGGCGCAGCCAGCCCGGCCGTGCCGATCACCGTCGTGATCCCGAGCGATGGCACCACGCAGGCCCCGTATTGCCACATCATCAACAAGTACGCGGCGCATTCGAACGCCGCGAAGCTGTTCCGGGAGTACATCCTGACCGACGAGGCCCAGATCCTCCAGGCACAGAAGTACGCCCGGCCGCTCGTCCAGGGCCTTCAGATCCCTGCCGACATCGCCGCCAAGTTCCCGGAGGCGTCCCAGTACGACGCCGTCAAGCCGATCAAGGACTGGAAGGCCGCGGCCGACGCGATCGCGCGCCTCGCGACCGACTGGACGATCGAGGTCGGCGCCTGACCGTGCTCTCCTCCTCCTGCGGGAAGCCCGTCCCCGCCACCCACCGGGTGGCGGGGACGTCCCGCGTCCCTCGCGGGCTCAGCCCGCGCTCGATCGAGGCTAGCCGCTGACATGTCGGGTCGGACCTGGAGCCGGATCGGACTCCTCCTCGCCTTCGCCCCGTTCCTGATCTTCTGCCTGATGTTCGAGCTGATCCCGACGTTCGCCCTCCTGGTCGGGAGCATCGGCGGCGTCGAGAGGCACAGCTTCGAGTGGATCGGGAAGGTCTTCACGAATGCGACGTTCCAGCGCTCGATCCTGAACTCGCTGCTCCTGGCGGTCACGAGCTCGTTCCTCGGGGCCGTGATCGGGACGGCCATCGGCTACGCGATCACACGCACCCGCCACAATCGGCTTCGCGGTCCGCTGATCGGGCTCGCGTCGCTCAGTGCGAACGCCGGCGGCATCTCGCTCGGCTTCGCATTCATCACGATCCTCGGATCGGCGGGGATGATCACGATCCTGCTCCGCCAGTTCGGCATCGACCTGATGTCGTTCTTCTCGATCTACTCGGTCATCGGATTGATCGTCGTCTACCTCTACTTCCAGGTCCCGCTGATGATCGTCCTGATGCTGCCTGCGTTCGCCGCCCTCAAGGACGACTGGGTCGAGGCGTCGGCTTCACTCGGTGGAAGCAGGACCGACTTCTGGCGCCGTGTCGGTATCCCGGTCCTGATGCCATCGATCGTGGCTGGGACCGTCCTGCTGTTTGCCAGCTCGATGGGGGCGTACGCGACGGCGCAGGCGCTGATCGGCAGCCGGATCAATCTCATGACGATCCAGATCTCGATCCTTCGCCGCGGCGAGATCCTCTATCAGCCCGCCCAGGCTGACGCGATGGCGACCGTCCTGCTGGCGATCGTCGCCCTGTCGGTCCTCGCGTACCACATCATGCAGCGCCAAGCTCAGCGGTGGACGCACGCATGAGCCTGATGAGTGATGCCCCGGCGGTCCTGGCGACCCAGCAACCGGCCGAGACCCGACAGGCGCGCAGGGGCCCCGAGATCGGCTACCTGATCCTCTTCGTGATCTTCACCGGGTACATGCTGATCCCGCTGATCGGCGTCGGCCTGTTCTCCGTCGCCACGACCTGGTTCGATACGGTGCTGCCGGTCGGGTACACCGTCGACCACATCGTCGAGACGCTCAACGACCCGCTCTTCGTCCCGACGGTCGGCCGATCGATCATCGCCAGCCTTGCGACGATCGCGGTGAGCGTCGTCCTGATGACGCCCGTGATGTTCCTGATCCACGTCGCCGCGCCACGTGCCCGCCCGCTGGTCGAGTTCCTCTCACTCCTGCCGTTCGCGCTGCCGACGATCGTCCTCGCCCTCTCCCTGATCCGCACCTACTCCGCCCCGCCGATCGTGCTATCGGGGACACCGACGCTGCTGATCCTGGCCTATGTCGTGACCGGGCTGCCGTTCATGTATCGCGCGCTCGACAACAGTCTCCGGGCGATCGATACCACGACGCTGAACGAAGCTTCCGTGACGCTTGGCGCCTCGCGCTGGACCACGCTCCGACGGGTGATCCTGCCGAACATCCGGACCGGCATCGCCGCCGGCGCCCTGCTCGTCTTCTCGGTCACGTTCGGCGAGTTCACCCTGTCGTCGTTCATCGTCGGCGACGCCTGGAAGACATCTGGTGTCTGGACGGTGGCCATCTGGGACGACCAGCCGCACAAGACCACGGTCATGGTGATGATCGGCTTCCTGATCAGCTGGATCATCTCGCTGGTCATCCTCGTCGGGTTCTCGAAGCGGGCGACGGTCGAGACCGGCCAGCGCTGAGCGGCCCGTGAAAAGAGCGGGGACGGGGGCCCGCGCGACGGCACCCGAACGTTCCTATGATGGGCGCGATGCCCAGCTCATCCCGGCCGGCCCGATCATGACGATCGGCGCGACCAGAGGCCGGCCGTTGCTCGCCGACGTGGTTCGAAGCGAGCTCACCCGTCTGATCCTGGGTGGCGAGTTCGCCGTCGGGTCGAAGCTTCCGAACGAGGATCGACTGTGCGAGCGGTTCGGCGTGAGCCGCGTCACGATCCGCGAAGCCGTCCGCGGGCTGATCGAGGACGGGCTCGTCGTCCGGCGCCACGGGTCGGGCACGTATGTGACCCGCCGGCCGCTGATCCGAAACTCCCTCGACGTGAACTACAGCTACACCGATCACTTCCAGGCCTCCGGTCTGCGGCCGGGACGGAAGCTCGTCGGTCTGCGCACCCGTCCAGCCACCGACGACGACGCCGAGGCCCTCTCGCTCGAGGCGGGGACGCCGATCCGCGAGATCCGACGCGTGCGGACCGCCGATGGCCGGCCGGCGATCTTCTCGATCGACCGCATCCCAGCCGCGCTGCTCACTCGCCCACTCGACCGCTCGGACTACGCCGGTTCCCTCTACCGGGTCCTCACCGATGCCGGCCATCCGATCTCGCACGCGGAGGCGATCCTCCGGCCAGAGGTCGCGGACAAGGAACTCGCCAACATCCTCGATGTCTCACCCGGGACGCCCGTCCAGCAGTTGCGTCAGGTCGACTTCGACGTTGAGGGGAACCCCGTGATGCTCTCGGACGAGTGGCACGTGACATCGATCATCGAGCTGCTCGTGTATCGGCGGGGGCCAGGACCGGTCGGTTGAGCGACGCCTCCTCGTCCGCCTCGCCGACCGGGCGGACGGGCTCGAACCGCCCGGAGCGAGCGGACCGATAGAGCGCCATGACCGTGGCGAGTGCCACATCGGCGTCCGCCAGGCCGGGGACGAGCGGGCGTCCCGTTCGGATCGCCTCGGCGAAGCCGGTGATCGTCGCCGCGAACGGATCAGTCGCGTGGAGCCGCTCACGCTGCCAGGTGCCGCTCCCGGGATTCGGGTCGGGTGACGTCGGTCGCCGGAACCATTCGAGCTGGGGGCGTGGCTGGTAGAGGTCGTCCAGCCGGAGCGCGCCGGCGTCGCCGTCGATCTCGATCGTCTCGGATGCCGTGGCACCGGGCGCGTGTGCGGCGGCGACGAGGCTGCCGAGCACACCTTCCGACCAGGCGATCGTCGCCACGGCCGCGTCTTCGACTTCGACTCCCCGGACACCGGCGTCGACCAGACCGGCGACGCGGAGCGGCTCGAGACCCGTGATCGCGCGCGCCAGGTCGAGCTGGTGGATCGCGTTCATCAGGACGACGCCCCCTCCCGCTCGTGTCTTGCTTGCCCGCCACGGATCGCGGACCGCGCCCGTCGGCCCGGACGCCCAGTAGTCGCGCGGCTTGTCGATCAAGGTCCGGATCCGGATCGCGCGCAGGCGACCCAGCGCTCCGGTCTCGACGAGGCGACGTGCGGCCGCGACGGTGGGCACCTGGCGCAGGTCGAACATCACGCCGACCGAGCGGTCAGCCCGAAGCGACGCGTCCCGGATGGCCCGGATCCCGCGCGCGCTGGTCGCCGCCGGCTTCTCGACGATGACGTGCCTTCCGGCCCGGAGCACACGTACGGCGGTCGGGGCAAGGCGGTCGTGCGGCAGGGCGATGCAGACGACATCGACCCCGGGATCGCGCAGCAGCGCGGCGAGCGTCGGATGGACGGTGGCGGCGCGGCCCGCGGCAAGCTCCGTCGCGTGGCTCGGGACGTGATCGTGGACGGCCACGAGACGGGCGTCGGCGGTTCGATCGATCCCGCGGGCGATGTCGCGAGCCGCGCCGCCGCAGCCGACGATCGCGAAGCCGAGCGGCGAGCCGTCGCGCGTCACGCTGCGGCGACCCGGACGAGCTCACTGAACTGGGGATCCTCGCCGTCGATCCTGCCGAGGTCGAACCGGCCGGTCGACGCCACCGGTGAGGCATGGAACGCCGCCGCGAACCCGGCCTCGGCCAGCTGCCTGCCTGCGGTCGGGTCGGAGGCGCCGTAGGGGTACGCGAACGCCCACGGTCGTGACTCGTCGAGGAGGAGACGGGCACTAGCGCGGATCTCGTCCGCGACGCGCGGCGGCGACGCGTGGTCGAACCACAGATGGCGCCGGCCATGGCCGCCGATCACCTGTCCGTTCGCGCGCATGGCCGCGACGTCGACAGGCGTGAGGTGGAGGGCGTCTGCGACCTCGCCGCTCGGTCCGAGGTGGGTCTCGACCAACCGTTGGAGGATCGGCTCGACGGAATCGGCGAGGTCTCGCTGGAGAGGGCGCTTCAACACGTCGATCGGGTCGGCGCCCGCGGAGCGCTCGCGCTCCTGGAGTGCTGCGAAGTGCCTGGCTTCATCGGGTGGCAGGGAGACGGTGACCGCATCACGGAGCCCATCCTCGCCGAGCCTGGCGAGGAGGACGTGCAGCGCGTGCCCGACGGTCAACGGCTCGCCGGGACGGCGGGCGAGCGTGAAGAACACGCCGCTCCAGCCGCGCGCGACGAGACGTGGCGTCACCGCGCGTGCGTGGTCGGCCAGGCCGTCGTCGAACGTGAGGAGTGCCGCGTCGTCTGGAAGGGGCGGGCCGCCATCGAGGGCAACGGCGACGGCCGGCCAATCGACGACGGTCCGGTGCTTGGCCAGAAGGTCGAGCTGGCTATCGAATGTCTCCGGATCGAGACCGGGCGAGGCCACGAGCGGAGTCTGGGCCGGGTCGCGGACGTAATGCCACATGACCGTCAGAAGCCCATCCAGCGGATGGTTGCCCTTGCTGGTCATCGGCTGCGCTCGAATCGAAGCGTGACGAGCCGCGAACCCAGCCGGCGAGTGTGGCTGCGAACGAGGCGAGCGGGCGCGACGCCGGCGTCGTCCAGTCGGATCGGCGGTCCGAACGGCCCGGAACCGTCCCGCACGCGGAGCTGGTCGAGGCCGACGCCACCCCAGGCAGGGTCGAGGCGCAGCCCGGCGGCGACGGTCGCCTCGACGCCTGTGAGATCTCGCGTGACCGCAACGATGCCAGGGCGTTCGAGCGTGAGGACCCCGTCGATCGACGCGATCCGTTCTCCGGCGAACGCAGACCCGTCGCCTCGAGCGATGACGACGCGGAGTGCCGGGCCGCGGACGAGCCGCCGGCCGACCTCGAGGCGCGTCGTCGGCCTGGCGGACACGTTGACGACGGCAGTCTCCGCGGAACTTCCCCGGCCCGTTTGGATCGTCACCAAACCGTCCTGGGCGCGGGTGGCTTCGACGGCACGGAGCCGCTCGACCGCCGCGGTCGCTATGTCGAGCGTGGCGATGGTGGCTGCGGCAACGACCCGTGCCCTGGAGGAGGCGATGCTTTCCTCGACCCACGGATGGCTCGATCGGTCGTGGACGAGGTTCATCCGACCCGGCCCGCTTCCCGAAGCGCCGACGCGGTCGAACCCGAGCAGCGCGCCGATCGTGACGACCCTGCCATCCCCGCTGACGGTAGCGATGCGGGCCGCATCGTCAGTCTCCAAGGCGAGGGAGGCGTCCCCGTCCCCGCCGAGCGCAGCACCACCCTCGCGCACGCGGATCTTGGAGCCGCCTCCGACCCCGTGGATGCGGACCTCGACCCCGCCGACGAGAACGACCACCGTCCGGACCGATGTGGGCCGCCCGGTCGGGAGCGCGTACCGGGTCGCGATCCACGTCGGTCCCGCGCTGCCTCCGCGCGATTCGTTCCTGTGAGCCAGCCACGCCTCAGCCGCACGGCCGGTTGAAGGATCGTCGGCGATCGCCACGAGCGCGTCGTCCGACCCCGCACTGCTGCCAGGGTCGACCGGCACGTCGAACGGGAAGGCCGAGCGGTACGCGAGCTTTCCGTAGGTCGCCGCGTAGTCGTGGTCGACGATGTCCGCCGGGTGACCCGTACGGGCGTTATGGAGGACGGTCATGCCCGCCGATCGCGCCGCTAGCAGCCCCGCTGAGGCCGCCGCCACGGTCGTCGGGGGATCCCACGATCGCCGATCGATGCTCGCGCGCCAGAAGGGGTGGCTGGCCGGCATCGCCAGCGCCACGAGCGCGTGCGCCGCCCAAGCCGAAGCACCGGCCGAGACGTAGCCCTCGACGACTTCCGGGCGAGCACCGGCGACACCGATCCGGAACCAGTCCGCGGCAGGATCCAGCGCGCCTTCGCCAAGCGAGCGACCGATGATGCGGCCGGCCAGCGCGCGGGCCACGCCCTTTGGCAGCGGGTCGATATCAAGCAGGGCTGCCTGCACGAACGGAGCGGCGATCGCGAATCGGTACCCGAGCGATCGCCCGAACCGCGGGAAGGCCCCGTCGTCGGCCACGAGCGGGGCGACGAACCGGAGCCATGCCTGGGCTCGACGCCGTATGTCGGTCGCGAGCCGAGGCCGACGATGGCCGTCGATCGCCGCCCACCATGACAGGTGCCAATGGATGGCCCAGCCGCTGTATAGGTCGAGCGCGTGGCCCGCCCCATCACTCGTCCAACCATCGCCCACGTCGTGACCGACCATCCAGTCGAGCGCTCGATCCAGGGCAGGCAGGTCGATCGGGCGGCCGGCGCGGCGCCGGATAAGGGCCGGCAGGACGGGGAACAGCACCCAGTTGTCCGGCCACAGATCCTTTCCATCGACGTCCGCGAGCCAGTCGAGGACTCGGTCGAATGCCCGCGGGTCGACGGCCTCGATGGCGTCACGAAGGCGCCGACCACCCAGGTAGATCGCCGTCGCTATCTCGGCCGCCTCGACGATCCGCTGGTCGCGGTCGCCGATCGGACCCCACCACGCATCGCTGGTCGGGTCAGTGGCGTCGACGAGTCCGCGCGCGAGAAGTCTCGCGATGTCGTGATCTCGCCCCGCCCATCGGACCGTCGCCGGGTTGCTCGACTCGTGCAGCCACGCCCCCCAGGCGACGCTCATCCGTGCGAACCCTTCGATGGCGGGGACAGGGGCGTCCGCCGGGGCTCCCGGAAGCCGCGCGGCGGCGGGTGAGCCGCCCGGCGGGATCGACCGCACGAACCCATCGGTCAGCCGGGCCAGGAGGTCCACCCAGGCCTCGCGGCGGTCGAAGTCGGGGGCGGGACTCGTCATCGGAGCGCAGGCGCCAGCCGTCCGAGATGCTCGACGAGCCAGGCGTGCGCTCGGGGCAGCGCGAGCGATGCCGGCGCGAGGTCCGGATCCCACGCGCGCTCCCACTCGAGGCTGATCGGGGGGAGAGCGAGACCGGCGGCGGCGTTCGCCTCAGCCAGGCCGGTAAGGGCTCGATCCAGCGGCACGTCCCCAGCGCCGAGGTCGCACAACCGCCACGTCGCGCCAAGGCCCGTGCCGTCCTTCACCTGGACCCAGGTGATGCGACCCGTGTACGCCGCGATCCCGACCGCCGGGTCCTCGCCGACCGACCACGCATTCCCGATGTCCCAGACCACGCCGAGGGCCCGATCGGGCAGCGCGTCGAGGATCGGCCGGATCGTTTCCGAGCGAACGTGGTCATCGTGCGGCTCGATCGCGAGCGTCACATCGAGAGGCCGGACGCGCTCGAGAAGCTCGGCGATGGCGTCGACGGCGCGGCCCGACAGCGTCTCGGCTGGAGCGTCATCGTCCCGCTCGCCGAGGAACAGGCGGATGGCCGGTGCCCCGAGGTCGCGCGCGAGCTCGGCGTGTGCCGCCGCATCCGCGACCGACGCCCGCACGACACCGGG
>DATNFQ010000201.1:0-2591 GCA_035606295.1 Patescibacteria group bacterium | reverse complement strand
GGATCTGCCAACGCTTCTGGCAACGATTGATGCATACAGGCATCATCCCGGCCGCTACCGCGATCGAGGCCGCCGACGACGCGCTCATCGCTGCGGGCCACGGCATCACCGACCTCATCAAGCGACCGAGTCCACGCGACGAGGCGCCCGACGATGAGCTGCGGGCAGGGGTCGGGCCGCTGTGGCAGAAGATCGCCCTATGGCGGCCGGGCGCGGTCGTGTTCATCTACAAGCGCGCCGCCCAGATCGCGGCTGGACGGACGCTCGAGGAGCACTGGGGTCACATCGCGGGGATGGCCCTCGCCGGTCGACCGTGCTTCCTGATGCCAGGCCCCTACGCGACGACCGAGCAGGTCGACGAAGGCCTCAATCTCCTGCGGAACCTGGTGAAGTCACTGCCGGTGGATCGCCCGTAGCGTCGGCGTCCGCCTCGGACACCGATCCCGGCGTGGCCGGCAGCCCGAGCGCGAACGCGACGATGAGCAGGGCCCACGCCGTCCACGAGACATAGGCGAGGAGCGACAGGATCGGCCCGGAGTCCGGACCGAATGGCACGAGGCTGAGCGCCGGGAAGATCAGGCGGAACCCGAACAGGATCGTCGTGGCCAGGGCAGCGACGCCCCAGGCTCGACGCGGCGCCTCACGGGCGATCCACCCGCTGATCGTCACGACCGCCAGATACGCCCACGCGAATGTGACGACCGCGCTGAGGACCACGCCGATGATCACCTGCATGGTCAGCATCGGCGTCGAATCGGCGGGAAGCGCCGACAAGGCGGTCAGGCTGACGATCGACCCGACGCCGGCGAGCGCCGCCAGCCAGACGGTGAGCGGTCGTTCGGCCTTGGTCGCCTCGTGAGCCCGTGCACTGGAAAGCCCGGCTCCGACATAGAGCAGCCCGAAGATCGTCACCAAGAGCGTGAAAACGCGGAAGGCGAACTCGGCTGGCGTCTCGGCCAGCAGCGTCGGGTCGTCCGCGGGAGCGAGCCCGCGAAGGAAGTCGCGGATCGGTTCCTGGAACGCGCTCATCAGCTCACCGAAGGACAGCAGGATCACCCCGAACACGAGGACGCGCAGGCTCACGCGAGCGTCCGGATGCCGATAGAACAGGGCGACGCCGATCAGGGGCGCCGTCAGCGCCGGTACCCACGACAGGATGTACTCGATCGCGGATCGGACATCCCCGGGAATGACCGACGGCTGCCATGCCTGGACCAGCCGCCAGAGCTGCAGCGCAACGATGGCGACGAAGAACAGCACCCACGGCGACAAGCGCGTCAGGGTGTCCGGCAGGTGTGGGGGACGCGCATCGGGGAACGGCTTGACGCTCGAGGGCTCTGTCACGACTCGGAGTCTAGGGCGCGGTGTCCATCGAGCCACCGAGCGTCGGGCACTGCGGATCGAAGCCGGGTGACCGACTGCCGCCAGACGCCCTCATCGACCGGCCCGAAGATCGACCGCGCTGCTCGCTCTCCATCGAGATCGCCCATGAGGACGAACTGCCCATCGCCCACGATGAACGCGAGTCCCTCGCGCTCGAGGCCCGGCGTTGCGATCACAAGAAGAGGCACGTCCCCCGACTCGATCAGCGCTCCGTCCGCCAACTCGACGACCGGGTGCGGCAGAAAACGGCCACCACCCGGACCGACGAGGACATCCAGTCCGAACTGCTCCCGTATCGACTCGGCACCGGCGGCGTGGTCCGGCACCGCCGACGTCAACGCGATCGCATGGATCCGGCCACCGCGTCGCCTCGCCTCCTCGACCGCGACGTCGAGCGCTGGCCCGGTCGGGTCTCCCGGATCCACCAGCACGAACCAGCGGTGGCCGACGAGATACGCGTTCACGGGCTGACCGGCGACGCCGCCACCCGCCGGCATCCCGATCCGCACGACGGCGTCGCCGACCTCTTCCACCTCGACCTCGCCCAACCTCCCCGGCGCCATCGACGACCGGATCTCGTCGACCGACGAGACCCACAGGAGCTGCGCGAGGGTCGTCGATGTCGGCAGCCACATCGCGAGCTCGCCACGCCCCATCGACTCGAGCGCATCGATCGGTCGGTGCCACGAGTGCGCGACGACCTCATCGCCGATCAACGTCGCATCGGCTTCGTCGGGCATGGCTGCCGCGAAGAACCGCGCGTCGAACCGCCGCTCCAGGATCGGTGGCGTGACCCATCGTGAGAGCGGCACGAGCAGGTCCGTCCGCAAGCGAAGGTCCAGCCGGTCGACGATCGATGGCCACGCCGCGGCCGACGCCAGCAGCGTCGCCCGCGCATCGCCAAGATCCGCGCCCGCGTCGTGGTCGGCCAGCAGGATCCCGACCTCCTCGAAGGCCTCGCGGATCGCGGCGATGTACGCGCCGAGCGCATCGACCGGCGGAAGGTCGCCCCCAAGAGCCGTGGCGGCCGCTTCCGGGGAGGTCACGCTGCGCGCCTGGACGCTCGCGTCGAGGTCCGCCTCGTCCACCCTGCCACCCGGGAAGACGTGGACATCGGGCGCGAAGGCCATCGATGCCGGGCGATGCGTCAGCAACGCCACGAGCCCGTCGCGACCGGGTCGCAGCAGAACGACGGTCGCGGCAGGTCT
>DATNFQ010000200.1:0-8862 GCA_035606295.1 Patescibacteria group bacterium | reverse complement strand
TGATCGCCACGCTGTCACCTGACTGCGTGTACGAGATCGCGGTCACCGGGCAGCGGTGGGAAGGCCATGCCGGCGCCCGGGCCTTCTACACGGAGCTCTTCGCGGCATTCCCTGACAACGCCTTTGCCCTGTCGGAGATCGTCGTCGGTCCGCAGGGCGTGTTCGAGGTCGCCACGCTGACCGGGACGAACCAGGGCCCGTGGGCCGGTGCCCCGCCATCGGGCCTCGCCGTGTCGCTCGAGGTGCTGATCCTCTTTCCGTGGGATGGGACGACCGGCCTCTTCGGCGGCGAGCGCATCTGGTTCGACCGCCAGGGGATCACCTCCGACCCGACGTAGCGCGCGGCCCTACGATGCGCGCATGTCTGGGTATGCACCGCGGCGCGCGCGTCCCGTGCTGCTCATCGCGTGCCTCGTCGGGCTCGTCGCCGGTTGCGGCTCGTCGACGGAAGCCTCGCCGCCGGTCCGGACCGGTGAGCCCCCGACCGAACGCATCCCGGTCATCATCGATACCGACCTCGACATCAGCGACATCGCCGCTATCGCGATCCTGCTGCGTGATCCGGCCGTCGATGTCCGCGCGATCACGATCGCCGGCACGGGCCAGGTCCATTGCCAAGCCGGGCGCCTCGTCACGCGATATGTGCTTGACGAGCTCGGTTCACCGGACATCCCGTTCGGCTGCGGCCGTGAGGCGGGAGGCCCCGACGCCCACCCATTCCCAGACGATTGGCGTGCGCGGACGGACGCCGGGTTCGGGCTCGACATCCCGCCGCAGGCCGAGGCCGGCGTGCCACGTGACGCGGTCGAGGTGATCTCGGCCGCCGTCGATGCGAGCCCCAGCGCTCCGACGATGGTCACGCTCGGGCCGCTCACCAACCTCGAGGACGCCCTCGCCGCCGACGAGACGCTGGCAGACCGTCTTGCCGGCGTCCACGCGATGCTCGGGACGCTCGACGCCCCGGGAAACGTGATGGTGAACGGTCTCGAGGGCAAGGATCAGCTCGAGTGGAACGCCTACGCCGACCCCTCCGCCGTCTCGGCAGTATTCGCATCGGATGTACCGATCTCGATCGTCCCGCTCGATGCGACCAAGGACGTCCCCGTGCCCGCGGACCTCGCGGACCGGCTCAAGACCGACCACAAGGCGGCCGGCGGCGATCTCGTCTATGAGTTGCTCGTCCGAAACCCCGATCGGCTCCGCGCCGAGGACGGTCAGCAGCTGTGGGATGAACTCACGGCACTCGCGCTGACCGATGCGGATGTCGTCAGCTGGGAGGACGTGACGGTCACGCCCGGCGACGACGGGCGACTGGTCCGCGATGACGGCGGACGGAACATCCGTGTCGCTGCGTCCGCCGACGCCACGTCCGTCGAGACGGCACTGCTCGACGCATTTCGGCGAGGCGAGCCGCGCGCGACGCCGTTCGCAGTCGCTGGGTCATTGAAGGTCGCGTTCGATGGGAGGACGTGTTCCATCACCGGCTCATCCGACCAGGCGGGGGTCCACGACCTGACCTACACCGGCCCGGCCGGCCAGCCGTCTGGCGTGACGGTCATCGGCATCCAGCCGCCGCATACCTGGGCGGATGTCACCTCGCTGCTTCCGACGATCGACGCGCAGGCATCGCCGCCGCCGTGGATCAGTGAGGGTCCGAGCGCCACTGATGCCACCGGAGCGGGGGCGCCGGTCACGGCGACGGGCGCGCTCCAGACCGATGTCGCGGGTCCCATCTGCCTGACCGGCGCCTTCCCGAACCTGCGCTTCGTGCCCGGACCGTCGTTCCAGGTGGGCGGCGGCGCGATCCCAGCCAGTTGACCGAGACACGGCCGGCCCTCGACGCGATCGTCGTCGGCGCGGGCCCGAACGGTCTGGCCGCAGCCCTGACCCTCCTCCGGGTCGGGCGGTCCGTCCGCGTCTACGAGGCCGCGGACACGATCGGCGGCGGCACCCGGACCGAGGAGCTGACACTCCCCGGTTTCCGTCACGACGTGTGCTCCTCGATCGTGCCGCTCGCCCTCGCCTCGCCGTTCTTCCGCACGGTCGACTGGGCGGCCCTCGGTGTCGAGTTCATCGAGCCGGATGCACCAGTCGCCCACGCGATCGACGCGGGGCGAAGCGTCGTGCTCGAGCGGTCGTTCACTGCGACCGCCGCCAACCTCGACCCCGACCGCCGGACCGACGATGGATCCGCCTGGCGACGACTGTTCGCGCCGCTCGCCCGCGACGAGGCGAAGCTGGGCGGCGAGCTGCTCCGCCCCGTCATCCACGTCCCGCGTCACCCGCTCGCGCTGGCGCGATTCGGGCTGCCTGCCCTCCGCTCGGCCGTGGGTCTTGCGCGGTCCCGGTTCCACGGGGAGGCCGCGCGGGCTCTATTCGGGGGGCTGGCGGCGCATTCGATGATCCGGCTCGACCGACCGTTGACGGCCGCCTTCGGGCTCGTGCTCGGGACATACGCCCATGCGGTCGGCTGGCCGATGGTCAAGGGCGGGACCGCGGCCATCACTGACGCGATGGCACGCGAGATCACCTCGCTCGGCGGGGAGATCGTGACGGGCTACCGCGTGACGAGCCTCGACGACATGCCTGATTCAGCGGTCCTGATCCTCGACACGACGCCGCAGGCCGCCGTCACGATCGCCGGGGACCGCCTCTCGCCATCGACCCGCCGGCGCTACGAGGGATTCCGCTACGGGCCCGGCGTCTTCAAGATCGATTGGGCGCTGGCAGGGCGTGTGCCCTGGGCAGACGAGGCGTTGCAACGCGCCGGGACGATCCACCTCGGCGGACGGATGGACGACATCGTCCGGTCGGAGCGCCAGGTCGCGAGCGGCCGTGCGCCGGATCGGCCGTTCACGCTCTTCGCGCAGTACGCCAGATGGGATCCGACCCGAGCGCCGGCGGGCCACGAGACCGCGTGGGCCTACTGCCACGTGCCGCCTGGCTCGACCGTCGACATGACCGCTCGCATCGAAGCCGAGCTCGAGCGGCTTGCCCCGGGTTTCCGGGATCTCGTCCTCGCGCGCTCCATCCACACCGCAGCGGACATGGAGCAACACGACCCGAACTACGTCGGTGGTGACATCAATGCGGGGGTCGCCGACATCCGCCAGCTCATCTTCCGGCCGACACGCGGCCTCGACCCGTATCACGCCGGTGATCGCGTTTACCTGTGCTCGGCATCGACGCCGCCGGGTGGCGGGGTGCACGGGATGGGCGGTCACCTCGCCGCGCGATCGGCACTCCGCCGCGACCTCCGCTGAGCTCGGTCTAGGGCGCCGGCTCAGCCTCCGCTTCCATCTGCCGTCGAAGCCACCAGCCAAGGCCGAGCGCGCCAGCCGAGGGCAGGACGATCCACGTCAGGAGGATGAGCCCGAACACCACCAGCACCGCCCGGATGTCGGCCAGGGCGGTCGCCAGCCCCTCACTCCGGAGCTGATCTGCGACGCTCGTCAGCTGCTCGCTGAGCGCTCCGAGTGACGCGGAGTTGGCCAGCAGGGCGTTGCGGTTCCCCTCGAGGTCACCAGCGACCAGACCGAGGCGCGTATCGAGGCCATCGAGGGCCGAGGCCATGTTGTTGACCCGCTCCGCCGTCCCGGCCAGCGGCTGGCGGCCGAGGATGTCGATCGCGGCGAGCTGCGACGAGATCGACTGCAGGCTCGTCTCGACGTCACCCAACGCCGCCGCGACCTGGCGCACGATCGGCGGCGTCCGCTCGAGCGTTACGGCGAAGGAGGTCGCCGACGACGACGCATCCTGGAGCGCCGCGGCCGAGGCATCGAGCGTGTCGGCGATGGCCGCGGCCTGCGTCTCGATCCGGTCGCCCAGCGACGCGAACCGACCGCCGGCCCACGCCAGCGCGAGCGCGGCGATGAGCGCCAGGATCAGACCGATCACGCCGTAGGCGATCAGCCCGTTCGCGAGGCGCGGCAGTGCGCCGCGCACGGACGCTGGGGTCGTGGCCTCCGTCACCGCCACGTACTTCGGGCGGCGTCGGGATAGAGCCGCACGCGACGGAACGGCTCACGCCCGCGCGACCGTGACACGAGGTTGGCCCGTTCTGCCATCTGGTGCTGCAGCCGCCGGATATACGCGTTCTGTGGTGAGAGCTCCACCGCCTCCGACGACTGGAGGACGGCCTCGATGGCGTCCTCGGCTTCTCGGAGTGCGGCTTCGCGCGGATCGATCTCGAGCGAGAAGATCGAGGTCAGGCTCGACTGCATCTGGGGGATCGTGTTGCTCTTGAGGACGTAGATGGGCATCGCCCGCTCTTCCGCCTCGCGCAGCAGCGGGGTCTTCTGCTTGTACTCGTTCTTCAGCGTCATCACGACGTCCGCCTCATCCACGTCGCGGGCGATCACGACCGGCAACCCCAGATCGCGGACGGCCTGCTCCAGCCGCTTGCGGCTGATGCCCTGCGGCATGACCCGCAGCGTGGGAAGCGGCGAACCCCCCGGCACGAGGATCGTCTCGCCGAATTCGCCCTGCGCGGCACCGAGCGCCAGCTCGGTCTCGTCGGCATCGTGGGTCGCGTCCGCGTTGACCGGCCCGGTCCCCTCCTCCGCCTTGTAGGTCTGCAGCGCCCGCGATGCCTGGTCGCGCCACGCCTTCTGACGATCGAGCTCGCGCGCCTCCCGGGCGCGTGTGTCGAGCGTCGTCGCGGCAGCGCCGCGTTCCAGGGGACCCCGATCCGCGATGTCGCCGGCCACGAATGGTTCGTCACCGGGCCGGTTCGCGAAGTGCTCACCGGGCATCACGTCCGGCGTTGCGCTCGAGAGTGGCCGGGCGTTCTCGCGCCCCGGTCCGCCTCTGGTCTGGCGCCAGCCACCCGACGCCCCCGGCCGGTAGCCGGGCCGAAAGCTGGTGCGGTCTGCATCGCGGTACCCGCCGCGCGATCCGTCCCCACGCCATCCGGGCTCCATCCGCCACGGGGACCCGCCACCGACCAAGCCGGCGAACCGTTCGGCGCCGAGCTGCTCCCTGGGTGATGGCCGCGGGCGTCCCTGCGATCGATGGACGCCCTCCTCGTCCCGCCAGCGGAGCTCGGGTGCGACGGCATCGCCGCGCAGCAGCGCATCGACGGTCTCGGCGACATCGCTGTGCACGGCGACCCGCTCGCGATCCTGGATCTCGACGATGACGTCGAAGGTCGGCGGCGCCTTCCGCTCGAGCACGCTCTTCTGCGTCCGACGTCGGCGCGCTTCCTCGTCGCCGAGGGTGACGCTCTGGATGCCGCCGATGAGATCGGACAGCGTCGGATTGAGCATCAGGTTGTCGAGGTTGTTGCCGTGTGCGGTGCCGATCAGCTGGACGCCGCGCTCGGCGATCGTGCGAGCAGCCTGCGCTTCGAGCTCCGTGCCGATCTCGTCGATGACGATGACCTGCGGCATGTGGTTCTCGACCGCCTCGATCATCACCTCGTGCTGGAGCGACGGGGTCCGCACCTGCATCCGACGCGCCTTGCCGATCGCCGGATGGGCGATGTCGCCGTCGCCCGCGATCTCGTTCGAGGTGTCGACCACGACCACGCGCTTGCCAAGGTCATCGGCGAGGACGCGGGCAGCCTCGCGGAGCATCGTGGTCTTGCCGATGCCGGGCCGGCCCATGATCAGGATCGATTTCCCGGTCTCCACGAAGTCCGCGATGATCTCGATCGTCCCGTAGACCGCACGCCCGACCCGCAGCGTCAGACCGACGACCTTGCCGTTCCGATTCCGGATGGCGCTGATGCGATGGAGCGTCCGCTCGATCCCAGCCCGGTTGTCGTCGCCGAACGAACCGATGTGGTCGATGACGAAGGCGATGTCCGCCTCGGTGACCTCGCGATCGAGGAGGCTCACTTCGGCGTCGGGAAAGCGCCCCTCGGGCTTCCGGCCGAGGTCCATGACGACCTCGATCAGCTCCTCCTTGTTCGGGAGTCGGTGGACCGCCTTGACGATCTCCGGGGGGAGCGACGCCAGCAGCACATCGAGATCGTCGATGGTCTCGCGCTGGCGATCGTCGGGACCCACAGAGGCCTCCTGCGCCACGGCTAACGGACGCCCGCCGGCACGAGCGCCGGCTCGGCGACGCGGACCAGCGTCTCCTTCATGAGCAGCGTGACGCTGGCGATGGTTCCGAAGGCGGCATCCTCCAGGCGACGGTCGACCGGTCCCTCATAGGTTCGCACGGGAGCGATGACGCCGTGGTCATGGCGATGTTCGCCCCCTTTCGTCGTTCGTGCCTCGATGATGCCGAGTCCGTAGCCGATGAGTGCGGTCGGGTCAGCGTCAGGCCTTGCGAGGACCTTCAAGTAGTGCGGCTGGTCTTCCTTGGCGACCCCGATCTGTAGGAAGCCATCGAGCGCCGTCCCGTCCTTGCCGCCGCCGGGTGCCACCTGCACGAATGCTTCGATGTCGGCGAACCGGAGGATCGGCGCGAGGCTCGAGCGCGGCACGCGCCAGTGGTTGCCCTGCCGCTCCCAGTCGGGAAGGCGGACCGCCTCGAGCCGGGCGACCGGCTGGGGCGTCGCAGCGGTATAGAGCCGCTGGAGGGCCAGTGCGTCGGTCTGCTCTGCGGGTCGGATGCGGGCCGCGGTCGCCGCCTTGTCCGTCCAGGGCTTGGGCAGCTCGCTGTCGGGGCGGAACATGATCATCTCTTCCCCATACCGGATGAAGCCGGCCTGCATCATCAGCTCGACGTTGCCATCGACGTCCGCACATGCCACGTGGAACCGAGCGGCGCCCCGCTTGGCCCCCTCGCGCAGGAGCTGATTCACGAGGCGATAGCGGATGTCACCGGCGTCGGCCATGCCGACCCCGTCGAGCTCCACGATCGTCCACTCGTCGCGCGTGGACTCACGCTCGACGCGGATCAGGCCGGCGATGCGCCCGCCCTCCTCGTAGACGTACATGAGGTCATTGGGCCGGAACGCACCGAGCGGCAGGCGGAAGAGGCTGAAGACGCCGATGGGCGGGCCACTCACCGGCAGGCCGAGCGATCGAGCACCCGAGTCGTCGGTCTGGCACAGGCGTGACAACTCCCCGAGCGCCGCGAGATCGGTGAGGCGCGCGGGTCGGACCTTGCCTTGCTTCTTCGGGCGGGCGACGGTCATCTGGTCTGGGCGCGACGGGTCGGATGCGGTCGGCGTCCCGATCCCTCGCCCGGGTCATCATGCTCCGCGGCCATCGTCGCGAGCAGCCGGTGGAAGCGCGTCTCCCCCGCGAGCTCGGGATGGAACGACGTCGCGAGCACGTTCCGCTCGCGCACCGCGACGATGCGGCCGTCATCGAGACGCGCCAGGACGTCGACGTCCGGCCCGGTCGCCTCGATGATCGGGGCGCGGATGAATACGGCATGGACCGGTGTCGAGCCGAGGACGTCGACCTCGAGGTCGGCCTCGAATGAGTCGAGCTGACGGCCGAAGGCATTGCGCTCCACGCGGACGTCGAGCAACGGGAGGATCGGCTCCTCGCCACCCGTGATGTCGCGGGCAAGGACGATCATCCCGGCGCAGGTGCCGAAGATCGGCGCGCCCGAGCGTGCGAGGTCGAGGATCGGCCCGCGCAATCCCCAGCGCTCGATCAGTTGGCGCATCGTCGTGCTTTCGCCGCCCGGCAGGATCAGCCCACTGATGCCCTCGAGGTCGATCGGCTCGCGCACCCGCACACTCTCGACGCCGATGGCATCGAGCGTGTCGAGATGCTCACGGAACGCGCCCTGGAGCGCGAGGACACCGATCTTCACGAAGGCAGCGTAGCGCGGGGACGGGAAACGTCTACCAGCCGCGGACGGCGAGGCGCTCCTGTTCCGGGATCTCCTCGAGGGCCATGCCGCGCATCGGTGCGCCGAGACCCTTCGAGACCTCCGCGATCTTCTTCGCGTCGTCGAAGAACGTGGTCGCCTGGACGATCGCATTCGCCATGCGAGCGGGGTCTTCGCTCTTGAAGATGCCCGATCCGACGAATACGCCCTCGGCACCGAGCTGCATCACGAGTGCGGCATCGGCCGGGGTCGAGATGCCACCCGCGACGAAGTTCACGACCGGCAGCTTGCCGTTCTCCGCGACGTCCTTGACGAGCTCGTACGGCGCCTGCAGTTCCTTCGCCGCGACGAATAGCTCGTCCTCGCGTGCGTTCTGCAGGCGGCGGATCTCGCTGTTGACGTCCCGCAGCTGGCGGACTGCCTCGACGATGTTGCCGGTGCCGGCCTCGCCCTTGGTCCGCATCATCGCGGCGCCTTCATTGATCCGGCGGAGCGCCTCGCCGAGGTTCCGGCAGCCGCACACGAACGGGACCTTGAACGCGTGCTTGTCGATGTGGTTGCTCTCGTCCGCCGGGGTCAGCACCTCGGACTCGTCGATGTAGTCGACACCGAGCGCTTCGAGGACCTGGGCTTCGACGAAATGGCCGATGCGGGCTTTGGCCATGACCGGGATCGTCACGGCGTCCATGATCCCGGTGATCATCGCGGGGTCCGACATGCGCGCGACGCCCCCGGCCTTGCGGATATCGGCGGGCACACGTTCGAGCGCCATCACGGCGACGGCGCCAGCATCCTCGGCGATCTTGGCCTGCTCGGCGGTGACGACGTCCATGATGACGCCGCCCTTGAGCATCTGGGCGAGACCCTTCTTGGTCGCCCAGGTGGAGGTTTCGACGGTCATCTGAGCTATGGGTTCCTCATGGTTCTGGTCGCGCGGCGGGCCCTCGAAGACATCTCGCGCGCGGTCCGATTATCGCATGGGGTCCGTTCGCGCCCAAGTCGTGACGCCCGACTGGCCCGCGCTGCGCGCTCTGGACTCGAATGGACCGGTTCGGAGGCGGTGCGCACCGGTATGCAGTGCCTGGATCGGCCGTTCTGGAGCCAGGCCCCAGCCGCGGG